>JBOGZM010000185.1:0-2088 GCA_050697255.1 Solirubrobacterales bacterium | reverse complement strand
TCTCCAGCCGCGCGAAGAACGCCAGCGGACTGCCGACGCGGCGCACGAAGGCCAGTCCTGATCGGCCGGCACGCTCGCGGAGCTTTCCGGACGTGACCATGTGCGGGTCGCCGAACAGCTCCCCGACCACGAGGCGCCCACCGGGCCTCAGAACGCGCGCGATCTCGCGCAGGGCACGATCCTGGTCCGGAATCTCGCCCAGCACCGTGATCAGCACCACGGCGTCGAAGCTGTCATCCGCGTACGGGAGCGACTGGGCGTCCCCGAGCGCGGGACTGACGTTCGTCGCACCGCGCCGGTTTGCCTCCCGCATCACGTGGTCGAGCATCTCCTGCTGGATGTCGAACACGTCGACCTGGCCGCCGTCGAGCCGCTCCGCCATCTCGAACGTGTAGTAGCCCGTGCCGGGGCCGATCTCGAGCACCCGCTCGCCGGCGCGCGGCTCGAGAATGCCGATCAGGCGCTTGCGGGTGATTCCCGGATGCGGGGCCTCGACCCAGAATCGCTGTCCGTACGGGCACGCGGACGGGTTCTTGCGCCACCACAGGGCGGCGATCAGCGCCCCGAGGCCCGCCAGCGCTAGCAGCCTGCGCAGCATCTGGATCTATAGCCCCGAGAAGCCGACGCGGTGCTCGGACGACTCGAGCTTCACGAACACGACCTGCCCAAGATTCAGCGCCACGACGCCGTCGGTGGTCTCCGCGTCGTACCAACTCCTGCCGTCCTGCGCTGCGCGTCGCAGCTGCTCGTACGACTTCTCGCTGAGCCGCATCATGATCACCTGGCCTCCGGAGAAGCCGACCTCCACGCGCCGTACGTCGTCCGCGTCGCGCGCCATCTCAGTGCGCTCCCGCGGCCGGCTGCACCAGCTCGGTCAGGACCCCACCCGTGGACGCGGGGTGAACGAAGGCCACGAGGCTGTCCCTGATGCCGCGCCGGGGCTGCTCGTCGATCATCCGCAGCCCTCGCGAACGACACTGTTCGATCGCGCCCGCGACGTCGGCGCACCGGTATGCCGTGTGGTGGATGCCCGGGCCCTTCTTGGCCAGGAACCGCCCCACCGGCGTCTCGGCGCCCAGCGGGGACAGCAGCTCGACGTGGGAGTCCCCGATGCCCAGCAGCACGGCCTCGACGCCCTGCTCCCGGACGGTCTCACGGTGCTGGACGGGCATCCCGAGCTTGTCCGAGTAGAGAGTGATCGCTGCGTCGAGGTCGTCGACGGCCACGCCGACATGGTCGATCGCGTCGAACATCGCGGCGCAGTCTAGATCATGAGTTCGGGCGCTCCCGGGGAGCCCCGGGGCGGCTCAGACCTGCTCGGCTGACCGCTGGTGCGCAGGCACGGCGCCGTTCGAAGGCGGCGGCACGCTCTGGGGCGCCTCGCTGCCGGGCGGAGCAATGCTGCGGAGACGGGCGGGCGGGACCACGACGTGGCCTCCGAGGTCCGGGTCGCCGGCATCACCGTTCTGCTCCGGCGATTGACCGATCGCGGGCAGCCCCACGATAACGGGGTCGACCGGTTCCGGCCTGGGCCCGGCGCCGTTGCGTGTGGCGTTGACCTCGTCCACGATCGCAGTGATCTCGTCGCGCTCGATCGACTCCTTCGCAAGCAGCTCCTCGGCGATGCGGTCGAGCAGGTCCCGGTTCTCGCTGATCAGCACGCGGGCCGTGAACAGCGCATCGTCGATCAGGAGCTGCTGCTCGTCGTCGAGGCGCTGGAGGCTCGCCTGCGACGCTCCATCCTCGGTGCCGGAGCCGTTCAGGTGCGCGAGCAGCTTGCTGCCCATCCCGTACTCCCTGATCATCGCGCGGCTGACCTCTGCCACACGCTTGAGGTCGTCGGACGCGCCCGTCGTCGTGCGCCCGAAGATGAGCTGCTCCGTGATGAAGCCGCCGAGCAGCATCGACATGTGGTCGAGGAGGTCCTCCTTGGACATCAGGTAGCGGTCCTCCTCGGGCAGGTTCAGCGTGTAGCCCAGGGCCCGGCCACGCGGCACGATCGAGATCTTGTGGAGGGTCGAGACCGCCGGCAGCAGCTCGGAGACGAGCGCATGCCCGGCCTCGTGGTAGGCAATCACCTTCTTCTCC
>JBOGZM010000184.1:0-4460 GCA_050697255.1 Solirubrobacterales bacterium | reverse complement strand
CTTCTTGATGAGGTAGTTCTCCTCGTTGTCGAGCGTCGCGCCGCCGAGGCTCGCGAAGCCGAGTGTGCGGCGCAGCGTGCGGCCCTCGTGGTCGTGCTGTTCCCATGTCGCCGCGCGTGTGGCGATCACGCGGTCGGCGATCATGTCCATCGCCCGGTCGAGGTCCAGCGCCTCCCAGCCGGTCCCGTGCGGGCGGCGGTATTTCACCTTCAGCTCACGGGTGGGGCTCGTTACCAGGGAGCGGGAGGCGGCTCCCTTGGGGCACAGCCGGCCGCGCGATATCGGCGAGGCGGGGTCGCCCTCGATCTGCGTCACCCGCCCGTCGGCGACGTAGACCTTCTGCGCGCAGCCGACCGCGCAGTAGGGGCAGATCGAATCGACGACCCGGTCGGCCGCCGCGGTGCGGGGGCGAAGCTCCTCCGAGCGGCGCGAGCGGGCCGCCCAGCCGAGGCCCAGCGGGTCGCCCCGGAGCTGGCGCAGGAGGGGCGGTAGCAGCGGTCGCGTGCGCGCGCGCATCTAGGGCGGGAATCTAGCCGCTGGGGGAACCGCCGACCAGTGAGACGTCAGGTCGCGCCGAGGCCGGGAGGGTCGCCGTGCAGCACCCACACCCCTTGGGGGCGCGTCACCCTGCCCGCCCGTGCGAGGCGGCCGACCGCCGTGGTCACGGACGGCCGCTGGGCGCCTACCAGATCGGCGAGCGTCTGGTGCGTGAGCGGCAGGGCGACCGACACGCCCTCATGTGACACGGTGCCCCAGCGCTCGGCCAGGCACCAGAGCAGCGCGACCAGGCGCTGCTCGAGGCCGCCCGTGTGCGCGACCGCGGACATCGCGGCCAGCGAACGTGAGCGACGGAGCGCACGATCGACCAACGTGACTGCGAGCCGGGGCCAGGTGGCGACATGCTGCGCGAAGCGCTCGTCCAGCACCGCGAGCCGCGTCGGGGCAAATGCCTGCATCCGGCTCTGGCAGAAGGACGCCGAGTCCTCCTGCCATGGGCGTACCACGTCCCCGCCGCCGAGCAGCTCGACGCTGCGTCCGCCGGCAGCGCGCAATTCGCGGGTCATGAGCCCGTCCACCAGCAGATATCCCATGTGCGCGGGGTCGGGCTCCCGGGCATCGGCGATCCAGCGCCCCGCGGGCAGCGCGATGGTCCTCACGACCGTGTCCCGCCGCGCGGCGGCCGCCTCGGGTGCCGGCACGCAGGCCGCCAGTTCTGGGTCGAGGTCGAGGAGGGACACGGGCCGGCCTTCTGCGTGACCGGCCCGTCCTGGCCCTGCGTGAGATAGACGAGCCGCGGGGTCCAGCGGCTCGCGGAGCGCGCCGAGCGCAGCGGCCGGGATCGCTTGCGCCTCGCGCCTCGCGCGCAGCGCGCTCGAGCTTTCCATGACTTCATGGTGGCGGCCCCGCACCGCCGCGGGAATGGGGTCCGCCATGTATTTCGCCGGGGCGCTGCGCCACATACCATTGCTCCGCGAGCGTTGCGGGTAAGGAGTGGGAAGGGCCAGATGACCGACACGATCGATTCGACCTCGGAAGCCGGCCGGCGCTCCCTGTTCTGGGGGTTGTTCGTGCCCAACGCGCTGGTGCTCGTGACGGCGACCACCGTGCTCTCGCTGTCTCCCGCCAGGCTGCCGTTCCCGGACTCGCTCGACAACCTGCTCGTGTTGCTGGGCGGGCTGGCGCTGCTGCTGATCGTGAACCTCCTGCTGATGCGCCGCGCGTGGCAGCCGCTGGAGCGCCTCACACGGCTGATGCAGAGCGTCGATCCGCTCAAGCCGGGCAAGCGCATCCCGGTGTACGGAGGCGGGTCGGAGGTGGTCGAGCTGGCCGCGTCCTTCAACCGCATGCTGGACCGGATCGAGTCCGAGCGGCTCGACTACGGACGTCGCACGCTCGCCGCCCAGGAGGACGAGCGGCGCCGCGTCGCGCGCGAGCTGCACGACGAGATCGGCCAGACGCTCACAGCCCTGATGCTGCAGCTCGGCAGTACCGTGCGGCACGCGCCGGTGGACATCAAGGAAGGGCTGGCCGACGCGACGGAGACCGCCCGCGCCACGGTCGAGTCGCTGCATCGCATCCTGCGCGAGCTGCGCCCGGAGGCCCTCGACGACCTCGGCCTGCCCAGCGCGCTGGCGACGCTGGCCGACCGCGTCGAGGAGCGGACCGGCCTGCTCGTGTCGGTGGAGCTGGACGACCACCTGCCGCCGCTCGCCCCCGAGGAGGAGCTGGTGGTCTACCGCGTGGCGCAGGAGAGTCTCACCAACGTGATCAAGCACGCGCGTGCCTCACGGGCGAAGCTGTCGCTGCTGGCCGAGGCGGGCGGTGTGTCCCTGGCCGTGCGTGACGACGGCCAGGGGATGAACGGAGCCCCCGCGGGCAACGGCATCCGCGGCATGCGCGAGCGCGCGCTGCTGGTGGGCGCGTCGCTGGAGATCGAGCCGGCCGTGCCGAACGGGCTGGAGGTGCGCCTCGCGATCCCGATCGAGCCCCGATGACCGTCCCGCTGAAGACCCGCATCCTGCTCGCCGACGACCATGCCATGGTGCGGCGCGGGCTACGCATGGTGATCGACGCGGAGCCCGACCTGGAGGTCGTGGCGGAGGCGGGCGACGGGGCGGAGGCGGTGGAGGTCGCGCTCGCCGAGCAGCCGCACCTCGCGATCCTCGATGTCAGCATGCCGCGCCTGACCGGGCTCCAGGCCGCCCAGGAGCTCTCGCGCCGGGTGCCCGAGCTGCGCATCCTGATGCTCTCGATGCACGACAACGAGCGCTACTTCTTCGAGGCCTTGCGCGCGGGCGCATCCGGCTACGTCCTCAAGGCATCCGCCGACCGTGACCTGGTCGAGGCCTGCCGGGCGACGATGCGCGGTGAGCCGTTCCTGTACCCGAAGGCGGCAAGCGCCCTGATCCGCGACCACCTCGAACGGCTGCGCGACGGCCGGCCACCCGGAGCCGACCCGCTCACCCCGAGGGAGTCCGAGGTCGTGAAGCTGATCGCGGAGGGGCACACGAGCAGGGAGATCGCCGCCACCCTGGTGATCAGCGAGAAGACCGTCGAACGCCATCGCGCGAACGTGCTCGACAAGCTCGGGATGCGCGACCGCGTCGAGCTGACTCGCTACGCGATCCGCACCGGCCTGGTGGAGCCGTAGCGTGATCCGCGTCCTGATCGTGGACGACCACCCCGCGCTGCGCACCGGCGTGTGGTCGATGCTGAGGGTCGAGCCGGGCTTCCAGCCGGCGGGCGCCGTCTCGCGGGCCGGCGACGCCCTGGAGCACGCGGCCGCCGTGCGGCCGGACGTGATCCTGGTGGACTACCGGCTGCCGGGCGACAACGGGCTGCTGCTCTGCCATCGCCTCCAGGCGCTGGACGAGAAGCCGCGCGTGCTCGTGTACTCGGCCTATCCGGAGGCCGAGCTGGCGGTGCCGGCGCTGCTGGCGGGGGCCGACGGCGTGATCAACAAGGCGGCTGCGCCGGACGCGCTGATGGATGCGATCCGCGACGTCTCCAGGGGCAGGCCCGTGTTCCCTCACATCGGTCCCGAGCGGCTCCACGCGAGCGCCGCCCGGCTCGACGCAGAGGACCTGGCGATCCTCGGCATGAGGGTGGACCGCACGCCGCTGGGCGAGATCGCCCGCACGATCGGCATGGACGAGACCGCGCTTGACGACCGGCTCCGGGGAATGATCACCCGCCTTGCGCCGGCGGTGCGCGAGCGCGCGGCCGGCTAGTGGCCCGCTTCTAGCCGCACGTATTCGTGTCCCGGGCAGGAAGCCTTGTCGCCTCGGTTCTGGCGGGCGTGCTGATCGCGGGATGTGGTGAATCCGAGCGGCCGGACCGCTCGGACGCCGGTGACCGCTTCTGCGTCACGGTGACCCCGAAACGGGGTGACACCGACACGATGTTCCGTTTCCGCGGGCGGGGATGGATTCCGCGGCGCGAGGTGACGGCAACGTACGGCGTGTACTGCCGACCGGGACGGGTCTGCATCCTGGTCGCGAAGATGACGCGGTTCCGCGCCGACGCCGAGGGGCGGTTCCTGTTTCGCTTCCGCAACGGGCCGCGACCGCCGGCCGACATCCCCCAGCCCCGCGATTCGGGAGGCGGCCCGGTGACGTTCCGCCAGCGGACGGGGCCCCCCGGCAGTGCTAGGTTCGTCTCCCGGCGGCCGCCGTACTACGTGGACGGGCGGCTGGTCGGCAGTCAGTAGCCTAGCGCCGCCGCTTGCGCTTCTTCGCCTTCCTGCACCTGTCCGAGTCCTTGACCGTCTTCACCTCGCCGGAGGCGTAGTAGAACGTCGCCTTCACGCTCCACGTCCTCCGGCACTTCTTCGGCGCCGTGATCAGGTAATAGCGCTTCTTGCGCTTCCCGCGCTTGCGCGTGATCCTCTTGACCGGGGTGGTGGTGTGCACGGAGGTGACGGCGGCATCCGGGGCTCCCGGCAGCGTCTTGATCGGGGG
>JBOGZM010000183.1:0-4041 GCA_050697255.1 Solirubrobacterales bacterium | reverse complement strand
TCACCACGCCGTGCGACGCACCTGCCATCCGCGCGAGCTCTTGCTCCACTGTCCTGCCTTTTCCTGCCACTGCGAGGAAAAGTCAGGACGATGCCGGGATTCGTCCCCCTCCGGTCGGCACCGGACGCGACCCGTCCCCCGGCGGCGCGAGCCGCCGGGGAACGGACCAGTGCGTTGAGCCCTGGGTCAGGGCCGGCCGGCGTCCTCCTGGCCGTAGTCGCAGACCCCGGTCGGGAAGATCTCCTTCAGGCGTGCGACCTCGGCCGGCGAGGGCGTCCACGAGCCGTACACGCCGCCCGCGATCGCGTCCTCGACCGACTGGAGCCCGCACTTGTAGACGCCGCCCCGCAGCGGGCCGCCGGACACGATGCGCGAGGTCGAGTGGAGCGGGAACTCCTGCGCGCATGCGCCCTGGGGTCCGCTGTCGAGGATGCCGTCCCAGACGTCCGAGCCGCGGGCGATCTCCGCGCCGGCGGTCGTGAAGCAGCGGTCGGTCGCCAGCTCGGGCTTGTTGCCCGCCACGCCGTCGTCGGGGTTCTCGCGGATGTTCGCCATCCACTCGTCGATCACCTCGAACGCCTCGGGCGTCGCGTCGGACTGCCGCGACGGGCGCGCATCCGTGAACCAGATCACCTGGTTGTCGGCGTTGCCGTCGCGGTCGAGCATCCGCTGCCGCGTGGCGAACGACTGGTGGCTGTGGTGCATGTCGAGCTCTTCCTCGAGGTAGTGCCGCCAGTCGATCAGCGGGATGTCGATGTCGCCGTCGAAGTACAGGCCCTCGTTGTAGGCCGCGTTCATCGCGGCGATGTCACCCTCGCGCCGCGGCGCGGGCGTCGCGCCGCCGTCCGGGCTGAGGTTCATGTTCCCCGCGCTCCACGGGTCGAACCCCGGGCGTGCCGGTGGCATCGGTGGCGGCGGGGACGGGAACGGGAACGCCTCCTGGACCATGTCCTTCGGGTCCTTCCAGCTTCCCACCCGCGCGTTCACGTCCAGGAACTCCGCGGGCGTGATGTTGCCGTCCGTGAGCGCCTTCAGCCCGTACTGGACCCCCACGTTGTCGTACGTCATGAGCGCGTAGCCGTCGTCCCCGACGCCGTAGATGTTGCGGAGGTCCTCCCAGTGGGTCCAGTGCTGCTTGACGATCTCCGCGGGATCCATCCGGTCGAGCCCGCTGAAGTTCTGGAACCAGAGCGGGTTCAGCGCCAGCGGCGTGAGCCCGCGCCAGCCGCGGACGCACTCGCTGTTGCCGGCCGCGCCGCCGCGGTAGACGTTCGGGATCGTCGCGTCCGCGTTCAACCCCTCGAGCCATTCGCGGTTGTCCCAGTTCTGCCACTTCGGGTTGGAGCCGTCGTCGACGTCCATGTAGCGCTCGAGCAGCTCGCAGTCGCCGACGTGGATCGTCTGGGTGACCATGTCGGAGTACGAGTACTGCGGGATGCCGGCGTCGAGCAGCCTGCCGTGGTTCTGCCCGTAGACGTACTGCTGGATCGCGCCGCCGGAGCCGCCCACGGCGACCGTGTACAGCGGCACGCCGTAGCGCTCGATGAACTCCTCCTTGGTCATCAGCGCCGTCTCGCCGCCGAGCTGGAGGTTGTAGTGGGTGCTGGTCCGGGTGCCGGAGGAGTGGACGATCGCGTAGCCCTTGCTGAGCCCTGTGTCATAGAGCGCGCTGCCGCCCGGGCTGCCCTGCCGGTGGCCGATCTGCACGCCGCCGTCGAACGTGAAGATCAGGCGGCGGTTCCAGAGCGAGGTATCGGGCTCGGCGCCGGGGTCCTCCCCGAAGGGCGCGAGCATCGCGAACGAGTAGATGAAGCGGTCGATCGTGCCCCGCTCGCGGCGCACGACGTAGTCGACGGTGCTGCCGTCGAGCAGCGTGGTCTGCGCCATGTTCGACGGACGCGAGCCGTCGCTGGGCAGCGGCTGGAACGAGCCGCCCGTGGTGCGGTAGAGGTAGTCGACCCTCGTGTTGGCGGAGCAGTCGAGGCTCCAGCCGGCGGTGCTGCCGTCGGGGTTCTGGACCCTGAAGCCCTGGCCGTCCTGGTTGTCGACCAGCGGTTCCCCGAGGCCGGCCTGGATCGTGTTGCAGACGAAGAACTCCTGGTGCGGTCCGGAGAAGATCGGCCCCTCGGTCGGGTAGTTGTGGATCGTCAGCCGCGCGAGCACCTTCGTGCTGTTGCCCTGGGTGACCGTCAACACGTTCCTGCGGAGCCGCAGGCGGTCGACCAGCCCCACGAGGATGCCGTCCTGCTCCTCGAAGGCATTGGTCACGTCCATGCCGTTGCGCTGCACGCGCAGCGTGTGGAGCGCAACGCCGGCCTTCTTCGGGATCACGCTCACGAGCGCGTCTCCCCCGCTCACCTGATTCGGGGCTCCGGAGAGCACCTTCAGCTTGACGTTGGGCTGAGCCCCGTGGGCGGCCGGAGCCGCCAGTGCCATCATCGCCGCGGCCACGAGCGCCGCGAAGAGCATCCGACGCATCTCTAAACCCCCTCCTCGGTGTCGCGCGCACGTTAACACCGGGGCGGCGGCCAGGCAACAGAGGGGGCACTCAGATCCGCGCTCTCAGAGAGTGCCCCGGCCTGGGAAGAGGCACCAGTCACGCTGGTATCGACTCCGTCGCGGCTGAATCGGGCGCGCGGGTGGCGCAGGGTGCGGGCGGCCCGCTGTTAGCGTGAGCCGGGAAAACCCGACCTGATAGGAGCGCGAGATGGCAACACGCAACGGCAGCGCCGAGTGGCGCGGGGACCTCACGGGCGGCGACGGAGACCTCACCGTCGGTGACGGCGTCTTCAAGGGCGCGTACTCGTTCTCGTCCCGCTTCGAGGAGGGTGAGGGCACCAACCCGGAGGAGCTGATCGCCGCGGCGCACGCGGCCTGCTTCTCGATGGCGCTCAGCGGCATTCTTGCCGAGCACGGGCATCCCGCCGACTCGGTCCGGACGGCCGCCAGGGTGCACCTGCGCCAGACCGACGCGGGGCCCACGATCCAGCGCATCGAGCTGGAGACCGAGGGGCGGGTCCCGGGGATCGACGAGGAGCACTTCGCGGTGCACGCCGAGGAGGCCAAGGGCGGCTGTCCGGTCTCACGCGCCCTGGCGGGAGTCGAGGAGATGACCGTGCAGGCGAGGCTCGCGGGCTGAGCCGTCGGGTCACGCGAGGGCGGTATCGTCCGCGGGCGTGGGCGAGCGGGACCTCGATGTCGTCGTCTTCGGGGCCACGGGGGTCACGGGCCGCCGGGTCGCCGCGTATCTCGCCGAGCAGGGCGCCGAGCATGGGAGGCCTTGGGCGGCGGCGGCGCGGGATGCTGGGAAGTTGGACCAGGTGCTCGCGGAAGACGGGGTTGTCGGGGCGGAGACGATCGTCGCCGACGTGGGCGACCCTGGGTCGCTCGCGGCGATGGCCTCCCGCGCGCGGGTGGTGCTGAACCTCGTCGGCCCCTACACGCTCTACGGGCGGCCGGTGATCGAGGCATGCGTGGCCGGCGGCGCCCACTACGTGGACCTGACCGGAGAGATCCCGTTCGTGCGCCGGATGATCGAGGCCTACGACGCGCGCGCCCAGGTCGAAGGGGTCAAGGTCGTGCAGGTCTGCGGGTTCGAGGCGCTGCCGCCCGACCTGGCCGTCCTGCTCGCCGCCGAGACGGCGCGCGAGCGGTGGGAAGAGGGCCTCGTGGAGGCCGACCTCGAGGTGAGCGTCGAGGGGCCGCCGGGACTGCCGCGGCCCTCGGACATGATCTCGGGCGGGACGTTCCAGAGCCTGGCCGCGGCGGCGAGCGGCGAGGATGCGTCCGCCGTCACCGACCCGGCGGCGCTGATCACGGACCCGGCGGCTGCGGCGGAGGTCCGCCGTCGCAGCCCGATCACGGTGGCGCCGCGGCGGTCGGGGGACGCCGTGATCGCGCCGATGGCGCCCGCGGCGTTCATCAACCCGGCCGTGATCCAGCGCACCGCCGCGCTGCTCGGGACGGAGCCGTTCCGTTACCGCGAGGGACTCGCGCTCGAGGGAGGGGCGGCCACGCTGGCGCTCCGTTACGCCGCCGCGG
>JBOGZM010000182.1:0-5321 GCA_050697255.1 Solirubrobacterales bacterium | reverse complement strand
CGCATCACCTCCCAGTAGAGGAGGTGGTTCGGGCGCATCGCGAGCGCGTCGTCCTCGCTCCCGTTGTAGACCAGCTCGATCGTGTCGCCGAACACGTGGTAGAGGCCGGCCGCCACGTCCCGGCCGTCGTGGTCGACGACGAACACCTTCAGCCCATCCCCCAGCAGCTCTCGCGCGACGCGGACCTGGCGCAGCGAGCGCGGCAGCGAGCGGTGCTTTCGCATCGTCTGCGTGTACAGGCGGTGGAAGCTGCGCAGGTCACGATCGGACGTCGCCTCCCGAAACCGGAGAGCCGCCGAGTCCGTCTTCTTCAGGCTCCGAAACAGGTTGCTGGACGTCTTGCGCCATCCCGCCCGCAGCGCGTCGAGGTCGTCCGGCAGCGCGAGGACCCACCGCGGCAGGATCTCCTCGGAGGAGAAGCCGTCCGCCACCAGCTTCCGCACGCCGGTGTTGATCGACATTCCCCGCACCCTTTCGTCGTGCGCAGAGACGTCGCGTGCGGCCTGCAGCAGGAGCGACTCCTCCGCAGGCGAGTCCCCCAGCGGCCCGCCGTAGGAGAAGACGGGGATCGAGCGCAGCCGGACGTCGGATATCAGTCCCTTCTTGCGCATCAGCGGCAGCACTCCCCGCAGGCGATCGTCCTCACCTGCGAGCGCGAGGTAGCGAGGGCGAAAGCCGTACGCCCGCTCCAGCACCGCGGCCCATGCGCTCAGGTGGTAGGTGGTCGCGAGCGGATGGGCGCGCACGTATGCGTCCCAGCGTGGGTCGGCGAGCGGATCCACGTGGCGGACGGAGGGCACGGCGGGCAACGCTAACCTGCGCGCGCGATGTCTTGGCGGGAGGGAGTCGTCTACCAGGTCTATCCGCGCTCGTTTGCGGACTCCACCGGCGACGGCGTCGGGGACCTCGAGGGCATCAGGCAGCACCTCGACCACCTGCGGTGGTTGGGAGTCGACGCGCTCTGGCTTTCGCCGGTCTACCCGTCGCCGCTGGCCGACTGGGGCTACGACGTCTCGGACTACACCGACATCGACCCCGAGCTGGGCGGCCTCGAGGCGTTCGACCGGCTGCTCGCCGACGCGCACGATCACGAACTGCGCCTGCTGATGGACCTGGTGCCATGCCACACGTCGATCGAGCACCGCTGGTTCCGGGAGCATCCCGACTGGTACATCTGGGCCGACTCGGGCGACCGCCCGCCGAACAACTGGACGTCGGCCTTCGGCGGGTCGGCATGGGAACGCGATCCTGCCGGCGGCCGCTGGTATCTGCACTCGTTCTATCCCGAGCAGCCCGACCTCGATTGGCACGAGCCGGAGGTGGTCGAGGCGGTGCAGGACGTCGTGCGCTTCTGGATCGACCGCGGTGTCGACGGCTTCCGTCTCGATGCGATCGACAGGCTCGTGAAGGACCCGGAGCTGCGCGACGATCCCCCGTCGAGCGAGCCCTTCGGGCTTCCCCTGCTCGAGCACGAGCTGGGGCGCGACCTGTGCAACTCGCGCAACGGCCCGGGCACCGACCGCGCCCTCGCGGCGCTACGGGAGGCCGCCGGCGACGAGGCGCTGCTGGTCGGCGAGGTGTACCTGCCCACCCTGCGCGCCGCTCCCTACCTGGAGCACCTGGACCGCCTGTTCGTGTTCGAGCTGCTGCACGGGACCTGGAGCGCCGATGTGCTGAGGCGTGCGATCGGCCCGGCCGCGGCGCTGCGCGGGCGCCCCGGGGCGGGACCGGCCTGGGTCCTGTCGAATCACGACTTCGGCCGCCTCGCACACCGCTTCGGGCGCGAGAACGAGCGCGCGGCGGCGATGCTGCTGCTGACGCTGCCGGGCACCGCGTTCATCTACCAGGGTGATGAGATCGGGATGGGTAACGGCCCCGGCGCGAACCCGCCTCGCGACCGCGTCGGCCGCGACTCCTTCCGCCATCCGATGCAGTGGGACGCGTCCCCGGGTGGCGGCTTCACCACCGGCACGCCGTGGCTTCCGATGAACGATGCGGGGGAGCGCAACGTCTGCGACCAGCGCGGCGGTCCGGCCTCGGTGCTGTCGCTCTACAGAGAGCTGATCGCGCTGCGGCATTCCCTGCCGGCCGAGTTCGAGCCGGTCGAGGACGTGCCGGACGTGGTGTCGTTCCGGCGCGGCGATCGCCTGGTCGCGATCAACCTCGCGGGCGAGCCGCGGCCGATCCCGGCCGGCGAGATGCTGCTCGGGACCGCCCCTGACGCCGTTGCACCGGACGGCTCGCTTGCGCCCCACGCCGGCGCCGTGATCGCGCCGGCGTAGACGCCTATTCCTCGACCGTGGCGGCGGGGAGCTCGGTCAGCCGCAGGATCTCGCGCTCGAGCCGCTTGCGGTCGGTGATGTCGTGCAGGAACGCGTGGAACATGAACCCGCCCCGCACCTTCACCGCCGTGACGCTCAGCTCGACCGGAAACTCGTGTCCGTCGCGATGCATGCCGAGCAGCTCGACGTGCTTGTCCAGCAACGGGCCCTTGCCGGTCTGCAGGAAGCGCTCGAGCCCCCGCGCGTGGGCGGCGCGGTAGCGCTCCGGCACGATCAGCTCGGACAGGGGCCTGCCGATCGCCTTGTCCGCCGGCCAGCCGAAGATCTCCTCCGCGGACTGGTTCCACGCGGTCACCACGCCCGAGCTGTCCATCGACACGAACCCGTCCAGGGCCTGATCGATGATCTGCCCGATCCGGTCCTTGCTCTCCTTCAGCTCCTGCTCGGCCCGCTTGCGGGAGGTGATGTCGGTCGAGATGCCGCACACGCCGTACGGCTCGCCGGCGACGTCGAACAGGGGGAACTTGACCGTGATGAAGGTGAGGTCGCCGGCGTCGTCCTGCTGTACGACTTCCTCCAGCTCGAGCGGCCGGCGCTCCTTCAGCACGCGCCGGTCGTTGGCGCGGAACCCATCCGCCAGGTACGGGGGGAACACGTCGTGGTCGGTCTTCCCGACCAGCGTCTCGCGCTGCAGGTGGAACAGCTCCTCGAACCTGCGGTTGACGAGCATGTAGCGGCCCTTGCGGTCCTTCAGCCAGATGACCGCCCTGCTGTTGTCGAGGATCGCATCGAGCTGCGCCTCGCGCCGGCGTACGCGGTCGTACGTCGCACGCAGGCGGGTGGAGAAGTTCCCGAGCAGGCCGCCCAGCAGCAGGAAGGCACCCCCGCGCCCGAGGTAGCTGAGCATGCTCATCTGCTCCTCGCCCGCCAGGTCCCAGACACCGAACAGCGCCAGCGCGAGCACGGCACCGCCGATCCCGCCCCAGGCGCCGAACTTGATCGCGGTCAGCGCGATCGGGAGCGTGAAGAGCAGGGCAACGGACTCGCCTGGGTCGCCGACCGCGAAGCCGAGTGCAAAGGTGGCCGCGAACAGGACCCCCGCAGCGGTCAGCACCGCGACCCGCTCCGCCTGTGAAGAACGCCGTGGCAGGCGCGAGAGCATCCGCTTGTGAAGCGGCCTAAGGTCGCCTGCTGCTGTGTTGGAGGGCACGTTCCCTGCGTCCATGTTTCAGCCCGCCTGAGGTCTATCGACCGCCGCTCGCCTGACGTGACGCCGGTGCGCCGCGGGGGGCGACATCGCCCCGCAGGATCAGACTAGCTCAGCCGCAGGCGGACGGGGGAGGTGCGAGCCGGCGACAGGGCTGTGCCTGCATACGGGCAGAAAACCGCGACCGGAACCGGGCACCCGTCCTATAATCGGATCGCTGGACCGAGGTACGCCGCTCCCCGTGAGCCGGCGGCAGGGAACCTCTTGGGAAAGGAACCGGTGTTCGCAGCCACTCGCTCCCGCCGTGGCGGGCTCGCTTTGCTGGTCGCGCTGCTCTGCGCATGCGCGGCGGCCCCTGCCTTGGGCGCAGTCCCGAGCGGTTACTCGGTGCGGAGCGTCGACAGCCCCGCCCCGACCGCGGGAGATGCATTCGGGCAGCGCCTCCTGGCTCCTGGAGACCTGGACGGCGATCACGTCGGCGACCTGGTGATCGCAAGCCCCGGCGCCGCCAGCGGCGAGGGTGAGGTCGTCGCGGTGAGCGGCGCGGACGGGACCTTGGTGTGGAACGGCGTCCTCCGACCTGTCGACGCAGCCTCCGACGCGCCCGACACCCCGACCCGCCTCGGGACCGCGCTTGGCCTGTTCACCGACGTAGCGGGCTGTAACCAGACTCCCGGGGACAACTGCTTCGCGCTGCCTCCGGATGGTGTCCCCGAGCTGCTCGTCGCGGCGCCCGGGGCGGATCTCAACAACGTCAGCGCCAAGGAGATCGGGCGCGTATATGTCGTGGACGGCAGGACCGGGGCAATCGTGAAGCGCATCCAGCTCGATCCGGCCGGTGGCCTGCCGCCGGGTGGGAAGGTCGAGTTCGGCGCCAGCGTGTTGACGGTGGCGGACTTCGACGGCGGAGGAAGGCCCGACATCGTGGTCGGTGCTCCTGGCTGGGACGACGACTTCGGCTCCAATCCGGGTTGCGAGGTCGGCGAAGCCGCCGAGCTGGGGACGTGCGAGCAGTCAGGCCGAGTGTTCCTGTTCTCGGGTGAAGATGTCACGGGTACGCCGGCCAGCCCGGTCCAGGCCTTCAAGGCGGAGATCCCGAATCCCTTTGCCCAGGACGACACCTCGGTCCCGGCCGGCACGGAGCCGGAACGCTTTGGTGCAGCGCTCGTCGACATCGGGGACGTGGGCACCGACGGGCAACGCGACTATCTGGTGACCGCTCCCGGGTTCGATCGCGACACCGACGTCCGCGACTCGGGTGCCGCATTCATGATCGACGGGGCGACTGCCCAGATCACCGGCAAGATGGATCCCCCGGCGCCTCAGGCTGACGGTCGCTTCGGTGAGATCAGCTATCACCCGCCCCGGATTGGAGACGTCGGCGGGAGCGGGATCCCGGACGTCTACGTCGCTGCGCCGGCGCATACGGCCGACGTCCCGGCGCAGGGCCGGGCCTACCTGCTCTCCGGAGACGTGTTCGCGCCTGCGCTGCTGGCGACGCTGAACGATCCCGTGCCCGTCAGCGGGGGAGGCTTCGGCTCGGCGGCGTCCGGTCTTGCGTCCGGCGGCATTGTGGTCGGCGCTCCGTTCGGCGCGCGCAAAGGAGCGGTGCACATCTTCGATGCGAACGGGACGCTCGCGCAGACGATCTGCGATCCCGACGGCCGGTCCGGCGCCGGGTTCGGCGCCTCGATCGCGACGCTCGGCGACATGAACGGTGACAGCTTCGACGATCTCGCGATCGGCGCGCCCGGCTTCGACCAGCCCGGACGGGTCTACATCCTGACCAGTGAGGGTCCTGCCGCGGCGGGCGCTACGGCCGTGTGCCCGAC
>JBOGZM010000181.1:0-9684 GCA_050697255.1 Solirubrobacterales bacterium | reverse complement strand
CGCGTTGACCGTCTACGGGGCGACGCGACTCCCGATCGCGGCTCTGGAGGAGGGCGTGGCGGCCGCCGCCCCGCCCGACCGCGTGCTCGTGTCGGTGTTCATGGCGGGCGGGATCGACTCCCTCTCGGTGCTCGCGCCCGTCGGCGACCCGAACTACCGGCGGCTGCGGCCCAAGCTCGCGCTCGGAGACTCCGAGGGCACTCCGTTCGGCGAGGACGGCCGCCTGCGCTGGCATCCCTCCGCCGCCGGCCTGGCGACGCTTCACGGCGAGGGGAAGGCGACGGTCATGCCGGCGATCGGCTACGAGCACCCGGACCAGTCGCACTTCAACTCGCGCCACTTCTGGGAGGTCGGCGCGCTCCAGCCGCGCCTGGTGACGGGCTGGCTGGGTCGTTACCTGGACCGCGTGGGCGCCATGGACAACCCGCTTCAGGGGCTCGCGCTGAGCGGCGACCTCGCCCCGGCGCTCGCGAGCGCGCGGGTTCCCGTGGCGGCGATCCAGAGTCCCGGCGACTACGACTTCTGGGCGCCCGGGGTGTGGGGCGCGGTTCAACCTCTGATGATCGAGGCCTTCCAGTCGATCGGGGCGACCTACGCGGCCAGCAAGGACCCCGCGATGCGCACGGCGGGCGGCGTCGCGGTGCAGTCCGCGCGGCTGCGCCAGCAGCTGCTGCCGTTCGGCGGAAAGCAGATCCAGAGCCCTGTGCCGTACCCCGTGGAAGACAAGTCCGGCTTCTCGCGACGGCTCTCCGCGCTCTCCGCGATGCTGGCGGCGGGCATGCCGCTGCGCTGCGTGGCGCTGAACGCCCCCGGCGACTACGACACCCATGACAGCCAGCCGGGGGACCTCGCGCAGAACCTGAAGGCGACCGCCGACGGTCTGCTCGCCTTTCAGCGCGATCTCGAGGCCCGCGGGCTCGCCCACCGCGTGCTGGTGCAGGTCTGGTCCGAGTTCGGGCGGCGAGCCGAGGAGAACGGGTCCGACGGCACGGACCACGGCGCCGCCGGACTCGGGTTGTTGATCGGCTCACAGGCCCGGGGCCAGATGGCGGGCGAGTTCACCGGCCTCGAGCGCCTCGACGAGGACGGCAACCTGCGCGCCTCGATGGACTTCCGCGCGGTCTACTGCGCGCTGCTCGAGCAGTGGTTCGGCACCGACGCCACCGCGGTCGTGCCCGACGCGGGCCGCTTCGGGCGGCCGGCGCTGGTGCGCTGATGGCTCGTGCGATCGTGGCCGCGGCGGTGACGCTCGCGATCCTGGGCGCCGTGCCCGGCGAGGCGCGTGCCCCCGGCCGGCTGATGGTGCTTGCCGACGAGCACAGCCTCGTGCTGTCGCGGCAGTCCATCGTGCGCGGCCCGGCGCTGATCCAGTTCCTGAACCGGGGCGAGGACCCGCACGACCTGAAGCTGCGCCGCATCGGCCGCTCCGGGGTCCTGTCGGTGCCGGAGACCGGCGCCGGCCGGCTGGCCGAAGCGAAGGTGCGGCTGCGGACCGGCACGTACCGGTTGTGGTGCTCACTGCCGGGCCATCGTGCCCGCGGCATGCGCGCGAAGCTGCGCGTGTGGCGCGCACGCTGAGTCGGCACGGCCGGGTCGAACAAACGTCCAAAAAGGCCTGGATACCGCCGGTTTTGGGAATCCCTCTCGTTGACTCCACCAATGGTTGCTCCCCGACACCGCCCTTCCGTAACGATGGCAGTGTCCAGAGCCGCTCCAGGTGGCGCGACCCGCGGGGACGACCAGGAGCACGCCGGCTAGCCCGGCGAAAAAAATCACATATCCGCTCGCGCGGACATCCGCGCTTCCCATGGCCCAAGGGCCCGCCGCAAGGCGGGCCCTTCCCTTTGCAGCCGCGCCAGGGCGGGCAGGAGTCGCGGGGGCGCGGGCGTAAGACCTATTCCGTGGATGAGCTGACACCAACCGTGGCGAGCGATATCGCACCCGGCCACGAGCAGGCGATCGAGCGCGTGCTCGCGATCGCGCAGGAGATCGACCGGCGCGAATGCGGCACCGCGCTTCATTCGCAGGTGGTGGCGCGCTACGCGGAGCTGACCGCCCGCGAGCTCGAGCTGCCCGAGGAGGTGGTGGAGGACGTGCGCCTTGCCGGCCTGCTGCACGACGTCGGCAAGTCGGGCGTGGCGGAGGCGATCGTGTCCAAGCCCGCCGCGCTCACCGATGGGGAATGGCTGGAGATGCGCTACCACCCCGAGCTCGGCGCCGGCCTGCTGAACGATGCCGGGTTGGACGACGTGCGGGAATGGATCCTCTGCCACCACGAGCGCCCCGACGGCGCGGGCTATCCGCGCGGGCTGCGGGGCGACGAGATTCCCCTGGAGGCCCGCATCCTCGCCGTGGCGGACTCCTACGAGGCGATGACCAACGACCGCGCGTACCGGCGCTCGATCGGACGCTGGCGTGCGCGCGAGGAACTGCGGCGCAACGCCGGCACGCAGTTCGACGAGGCGGTCGTGGAGGCGTTCCTGCGGGCCGTGGAGCGTGACTGGCCCACAGGGTTTAGTCCGGGCGTAAGGACGTCGCTCACGAGATGAGTGGCCCCATGAGGTCGCCGACCTTCTGGGCCAGATCGACGAAGCCGGCAGCGGTCACGCTCTGCTCGACGCCGGACCAGAGCGTCTTGATAGGCCTGGTTCAGCTCGGGCTTCGCCAGCTGGCTCTGGAGCGCGTCAATGTCGGCCGTCACGTTCAGCTTCTCGGTGTCGGGCAGCTTGTCGGAGGCGAGCGCCTGCGTGCGCAGGTCAGCCAGCACCCGCGAGGCCGCCTCGAGCTCGTCGATACGGGTGTCGGGGATCTTGTGGGTGCGTACCTCCGAGACTTGGGTCGTTCCGCCCGGCGTCGTGAACGTGCGGTTGGCGATGTTCTCCACCGCCCACCTCTTCTGAATCAAGTAATCGAGGCTGCTCGCCACTTCCTGCTGCTTGTACCCCTGCACCTTCAGCGTCTTCTGCAGGTCGCGGATCTTCACCCCCGCACTCTTCGGGCTCTTCGCCTTCGTGTGGATGCCATACAGCTCCCGCAGAATCGCGTCGCGGATGATGTCGTTGGGGTTCATGCCGCCAGCGCCTCCGCCGTGGTGCGGTGGATCGTCGCCGAAGTGAAGAGCAGCTGGACATCGCCTCGGACAGCATTGGCATAGGTGGAAGCGAGGAAGTGCTCGACGGAGCGGCGGTACATCATGCCGAGGTGAGTCCAGTACTCGGGCACCGGAGTCGCCGCGTGCGGATCGATGGGAGCAGCTTGGGCGGCCATCTCGGAGCCCGATCGTTAGACGGGTCTGGAAATAGTGACTTTACGGCCGTCCGTGGACGCCCCGATAGACCTACGGGCGGTGGACCAGGGCCGAGATGAACTGATCGACGCGGCTTCTCGGTTACAGAGTCCCAACCCCTTCTTCAGAGGCATGGGTTTGTGCTCGTGAAGCTTGATGGAGCTAGCCGGGCTCGAACCGGCGGCCTCCAGAGTGCCACTCTGGCGCTCTCCCAACTGAGCTATAGCCCCAGGGAACTCGTACTGAGCCGCGTATTTTAGCCCGACGCGCTGATTGTTCCTGGCTGGCTCGACCCGAAGATGCACGTGGATCTGACCGGCCAGCGCAGAGATCGGAAGCAAATAGCACTTGTCCAGAGCAGCGCAGTAGACGCCGAAGGCATCGACCGCATCGGCGCTGTAGGTAGTACGGACGTAGCCCTTCGGCGTCAGCCGGCAAGTGCCGATCCGAACGCTGGTGACGGCCGTTGACGAGATTCCCCCACTTGCACTGGGTGCGCTGAAGAGAGCCTCCGAGGTCCAACACAAGATCAGCTCGGCCGTGCTCGGGACGGCCTAAGCGGTCTGCCCGACCTCCAGCGCCGGCACCTCGCCCCACAGGTTCTCGAGCCGGTAGTAGTCGCGCGCCGCGGGCGTGAACACGTGCACGACCGCATCGAGGTAGTCCATCAGGATCCAGCGTGCCTCGGCCGCCCCCTCCACCCGCTCGGGGATCCTGCGCGGCCCGTCCTCGGCGTGCTTGAGGTCCTGATAGATCGCGTCCTCGATCGCCTTGGTCTGGCGCTCGGTGTTGCCCGTGGCGATCACCAGGAAGTCCGTGTAGGTGACGACGCCGCGCATGTCGAGCACGACCACGTCGCGGCCCTTCTTGTCCAGCGCCACGCCGGCGATGCGGCGCGCCAAGGCCTCCGACGACACGGCCGCCTCCTCGCTCATCGGTAGAGCCCTGCCCGCTCGATCCGGTCCGCCACCCGCTCGGGCACGAAGAACCGGTAGGGCTTCCTCTCGCCGACCCGGCGTCGCACCTCGGTCGACGACACATCGATCCGCGGCATCGCAACGCGCTCCACCCGTGCCTTCCCCACCGCGCTCACCGCGGCCTGGACGTCCTCGATCGACAGCCCTTCCCGCTCCACGATCGCGAGCGTCGCAGCCCGCAGGACGCGCTCGGGCTCGTGCCATTCCGACAGTCGCAAGGCCTGATCGGCCCCCAGCACGAAGAAGAGCTCCGCCTCCCCGAGCCGCTCGAGCGTGTCGGCGGTGTAGGAGGGCCCGGGGCGATCGACCTCCGCCCGCGATGCCGTCAGCCACTCCGCCCCCTCAGCCGCCAGCCGGCACAGCTCGAACCGCTCCTCGGGGCCGGGGTCGTGCTCGATCGTCCGGTGGGGCGCCTCACCGACCGGCATCAGCAGCACCTCGTCCAGGTCCAGCTGCCACCGTGCCTCCTGGGCGCACACCAGGTGACCGATGTGCGGCGGGTTGAATACCCCTCCAAGGACCCCTGTCCGCAGGTCGTCGCTCCGCTGAGAGGCCGGCCCGCGCCTACTCGCGCACCTGGCCGGTGCCGTGCACGACGTACTTGGACGTTGTCAGCTCACGCAGCGCGATCGGGCCGCGCGCGTGCAGTTTCTGCGTCGAGTTCCCCATCTCGGCCCCCATGCCGAACTCGCCGCCGTCGGTGAACCGGGTCGATGCGTTGACGTACACGCAGGCCGCGTCGACGCCCGCGGTGAAGGCCTCCGCCGCGGCATCGTTCGCCGTCACGATGGCCTCGGAGTGCCCCGTGCCGTGGCGGTTGACGTGGTCGATCGCCTCCTCGAGGCTGTCCACCACGCGCATCGCCATCGTGAGCCCGAGGTACTCGGTGTCCCAATCCTCATCGGTCGCGTCCACGACGCCGTCGCCCTCGCGGGCGGCAAGCGCGCGGGTGCGGGCGTCGACACGCAGCTCCACCCCCGCCTCGCGCAGCTTCTCCATCAGTCCCGGCAGCACCTCCGCCGCGATGTCGGAGTGCACCAGCAGCGTCTCGGCCGCGTTGCAGACTCCAGGTCGCTGCACCTTGGCGTTGTAGGCGATGCGCTGGGCCATCGCGACGTCGGCCCCGGCGTCCACGTAGACGTGGCAGTTGCCGGCGGCCGCATAGATCACGGGCACGGTCGCGGTGTCCTTCAGCGACTGCTTCAGGCCCTCGCCGCCACGCGGGATGATCAGGTCCACGTAGCGGTCCTGGCGCGCCAGGTCCGCGAGGTCCGAGCGGTCCCCGCCGCCGATCAGCGCCACCGAGCCCGCCGGCAGCCCGGCCGCCTCCACCGTGTCCGCCACGATCCGCGCCAGCACGGCGTTCGAGCGCGCGGCCGTCGAGGACCCGCGCAGCATGACGGCGTTGCCCGACTTGATCGCAAGCGCCGCGGCGTCCACGGTCACGTTCGGGCGTGCCTCGTACACGATCGCCACCACACCCAGCGGCACACGCACCTTGCGCAGCTCGAGGCCGTTGTAGAGCGTGCGCGACTCGAGCTCCTCCCCGATCGGGTCGGGCAGCTCCACGATCATCCGCACGCCCGCGGCCATCGCCCGCACACGCTCCTCGTTCAGCGCGAGACGGTCCAGCAGCGCGTCGCTCAGGCCCGCGGCGCGGCCGTCCTCGAGGTCGCCGGCGTTCGCCTCGACGATCTCGTCCACGCGCGACTCGAGCTCGTGCGCGACCGCCCGCAGCGCCCCATCCTTCGTGGCGGCGTCGAGCGTCGCCAGCACGCGCGAGGCCTCCTTGGCCTGCGCGCAGGCGTCCGCGACGGTCCTGGCCTGCACTGCCATGGGAAAAGGGTAGCGGGGCGCGGTCCTCAGGCCAGCACGAAGTAGTCGCGATGCACGGCCTCCTCGCTGGCGCGGGGCAGCACCTCGCGCACCTCGGCCGACTTCAGCCCCTTCACGCGGCGCAGCTCGGCGGCCGAGTAGTTGGAGATTCCCTTGCCGATCGCTCGGCGCCCGTCTGCTGCCGCCGCCACCTCAACGGCGTCGCCGGCCTCGAAGTCCCCGTCCACCTCCACCACGCCGACCGGGAGCAGGCTGGTCCCCTGATCACGCAGCGCCCGCTCCGCGCCGGGGTCGACCAGCACCGTGCCCCGCGCGCTCTTCGCGTACTTCAGCCACAGCTTGAAGCTCGACTCGCGCCGCGCCTGTGGGTGAAAGCGGGTCCCGACCGGCTCGCCGGCGGCGGCCCGCAGCAGCATGCCGGGCTGGGTGCCGTTGCAGATCACGACCGGGATCCCGGCGGACGTCGCCATCTCGGCACACAGCACCTTGCTGCGCATCCCGCCCGAGCCGATGTGCGACCGCGACATGCCGATCTCGTAGCGGCGCAGCTCCTCGGTGTCGCGCACGTCGGTGACGAGCTGTGCGTCCGGGTCGCTCCCCGGGTCGCTGGTGTAGAGGCCGTCCACGTCGGACAGCACGACCACCAGATCGGCGGACATGAGGATCGCCACCTGCGCCGCGAGGATGTCGTTGTCCCCGAAGCTGATCTCGTCGGTCGCGGTCGTGTCGTTCTCGTTGATCACCGGCACGACTTCCCAATCGGTCAGCTTCGCGAGCGTGCGGCGCGCGTTCACGTACTGCTCGCGGGCGGCGATGTCGAAGAAGGTCAGCAGAACCTGCGCCGCCTCCACGCCGTGCTCGGCCAGCAGCTCGGCGTACACGTCATAGAGCGGGCCCTGCCCGACCGCGGACGAGGCCTGCAGCTCCTCGATCGCGCGCGGCCTCACTTCCATCCCCATCCGGCGCATCCCGAGCGCGATCGCACCGGATGTGACGAGCGTCGCGCTGTCGCCGCCGCGGCCCAGCTCGCAGACCTGCCGGCAGACCTCGCGCAGGACCTCGCGCCGCACCTCGCCGTGCTCGTCGGCGACGAGAGTCGAGCCCAGCTTCACGACCGTCATCGCCATGCCTACTCCTGGGGGATCCCGGGATACATCGCGAACGCCACGTCGCCGATCTCCACCTCGTCGCCGGGCTGGAAGCCCCGCGACTCGAGCTGCTTCACGACGCCCATTGCCTTCAGCCGCTCCTCGATGTAGGCCAGCGCGTCCTGGTTCTCGAGATCGTGACGCGCCACCAGGCGCTCGACCGACGGGCCGACGATCCGGAACGAGTGCTCGGACGTGCGCTCGACGTCGAAGCCACCTCCGGTGGGGCGGTAGACGGCGTGCTCTGCGACGGCCGCCTCCTCGGGCGCCACCGGCTCGCGTGGCTCCGGCACCAGGGAGAAGACCGTGCCCCGCACGGCCGGCAGCCCGGCGCCGGTCACCGTGGAGGCGGCAATCACCACCGGCTCGTCGTCGACCTGAGCGCGCGGCTCGTCGCGCAGCCGCTCGCGCCATGCCCCCACCGCCGCATCGACCTCCTCCGGCCGCAGGAGGTCGATCTTGTTCAGCACCACGAAGAACGGCCGCCCCTCCAGCCCGGCGCCGTAGCGATGGAGCTCTTCACGCACCGCGGTGAGCGCATCCCATGGGTCTGTCCCGTCCAGCGGGGCGACATCGACCACGTGCACGAGCAGGCTGGTGCGCTCCACGTGGGCGAGGAACTCGTGTCCGAGGCCGGCACCCTCAGCCGCGCCCTCGATCAGGCCGGGTATGTCGGCCAGCACAAGCTGCCGACCCGCATCGTCGTCGCTGATCGTGCCGAGCACGGGCTCGAGCGTCGTGAACGGGTAGTCGGCGACCTTCGGGTGCGCCCGCGTCAGGCGCCGCAGCAACGACGACTTGCCGGCGTTCGGCATGCCCACCAGGCCGACGTCCGCGAGCAGCTTGAGGCGCAGCTCCAACGTTGCCGCCTCGCCGGGCACGCCGCGCTCGGCGAACCTGGGCGCCTGCCGCGTCGAGGTCGCGAAGCGGCGATTGCCGGAGCCGCCGCCGCCCCCGCGCGAGACCACGATGCGCGTGCTGGGCCGTGTGAGGTCGTGCCGGACTCCGCGGGCGAGGTCCTCCACGGTCGTCCCGACCGGGACTCTCAGCTCGAGGTCTCCGCCCGACGCACCCGAGCGCTGCGAGCCCTCGCCGTGGCCTCCCCGCGTTGCTTTGAAGTGACGTTTGTGGCGAAACTGAGAGAGGTCGCGCAGCCCCGGGTCGGCGACCAGCACGACGTCGCCCCCGCGCCCCCCGTCGCCGCCGTCGGGCCCGCCCTTGGGGACGTGCGCCTCACGGCGGAAGCTGACGCAGCCGTTTCCGCCTCCGCCCGCCTCGACGTGGATCGTGGCCCGGTCGTAGAGCACAGACCCGAGCCTAGCCGTCCCCCGGGGGCGCCGCGCCTCGGAATCCGCGCGCCGGCGTAGACCCGTCAGTCTGCTTGCAGACTGACGGTCAGTCGACAGATATCAGCCGGCCCCTGCGGCCGGTTGAAAACTGCACCGTGCCGGCGCGCGTGGCGAAGATCGTGTCGTCGCGGCCGATGCCCACGCCGGGGCCCGGCTTGAAGCGCGTGCCGCGCTGGCGCACGATGATCTCGCCGCCGCTGACCTTCTGGCCGGCGAACACCTTCACGCCGAGGCGCTTGGCCTCTGAGTCACGGCCGTTGCGGCTCGATCCCAGTCCCTTCTTGTGTGCCATCTCAGTCTTCCTTCTCTTCCTGCCTGGCCGGTTGCTTCGTGGCCGGCGTCTTCTTCGCGGGCTCCTTCTTCGCGGGCTCCTTCTTCGCCCGTCCTTCGGCAGACCCGGCCGCCGCCTTGGCGGCGGCCGGTCCCCGAATCTTTCGGATCTCCAGCCGCGACAGGGCCGACCTGTGTCCCATGCGCCGCTTGAACCGCTTCTTGGGACGGTAGGTGTTGACCCGCAGCTTGGGCCCCTTCACGTGCTCGGCCACGACCGCGTCGATCCTCACCTTGCCGAGGTCGGCGCCGTCCATCACGGCGGTCTTGCCGTCCGCGTAGAGCACGGCCCGGGGCGACACCTTCGCGCCCTCGTCCTCGCCGACGCGGTCGACGAGCACCGAGTCACCTTCCTCGACCCGGTACTGCTTGCCGCCGATGTCGATGATCGCGTAGGTCATTTCGAAGAACTGCTGCTCCCCGAAGCGCGGGAACGCCGCCGGCCGCCTCGGCGGCCACGGCGGCGTCTGCCGGTGGAGCCGTTCGATTGTAGCTTGGGTTCCGCGCCGTCATCTGAGCGCTCGGACGGCTCCTCGACCGCACCGGATGCGGGAACCGTATCGGCCTCGATCTCCTCCGCCTCCTCGTCGTCGTCCGCCCCCGGGACCCCGTTGCTGGTCACGATGCTCGCGTACGCAGCCGTGCGGCGCACCTCGTCGATCTTGATCAGCTTGCTCTCGCCGACAAACGGCCCGCCGCCGGAGATCGAGATCACGTAGCCGTCGATCTTCGCGATCGCGTCGTCGACGTTGTACATG
>JBOGZM010000180.1:0-4832 GCA_050697255.1 Solirubrobacterales bacterium | reverse complement strand
GCGCGGCGCCACTACGGTATCGACGACCACCGCCTCAGGGACCCGCGCGTGATCGTCCTGCACCTGTCGGTGACCGACACGGCGGGCGCCGTGTTCAACACCTTCGCGCCCAACCGCCCCGACCCCGAGCTGGGCGAGCTGCCCGGCGTCTGCGCCCACTACGTGGTGGACAAGCGCGGGACGATCTCCCAGCTCGTCTCACGCCGGCTGATGTGCCGCCACACGGTGGGGCTCAACCACGTGTCGTTCGGGATCGAGCACGTCGGCCGCAGCGAGACGGGCGTGTTCGCGCACCGGCGCCAGCTGCGTGCTTCGCTCGCGCTGGTCGCGTGGCTGCGGGACCGCTACGGGATCCGCATCCGCGACGTGATCGGGCACAACGAGAGCCTGCGCAGCCGGTACCACCGCGAGCGCGTGGAGCGGCTCCGCCGCCAGACGCACGCGGACTTCCCGCGCCGGGTCGCGCGGCGCTACCGCGGAATGCTCGAGGGGGGCTAGAGCTCGTCCGGGCCGGACTCGTCGGGCGGCGAGTCCTCGAAGTCGTCGGGACCGGGCTCGACGCCGTCCTCGTCCTCGGGCTCCTCGTCCCCGGGCGCGGACTCCGGCTCGTCGGCCTCCTCGTCGTCGCTCGCCTCGTGCGCGACGCACTTGCCGAACGCGTTCGGCCCGGTGCCATACTCGGCGGCGAAGCCCTCCGGGTCCTCGGCCCGATCGGCGCGGCACTCCTCGACCGCGTCCTCGTACTGGGCCGGGGTGGGAGCCGGGTCAGCCGCGAGCTTCTCGCGGAAACACCGCTTCATCGCGCGGCCGCGGAGGCCCTCCGACCTGCACGCCCTGCGGGCGCGCCTGCGGGCGGCCTTCCTGGCCTTCCGCTGGGTCGAGACGCAGCGGCCGAACGCCTTCTTGCCGCGCTTGCTGCCGAACGCGGCGCGGAAGGCCTCCGCGCCCATCTCGGCGCGCAACGTCTTGCATTCCTTGGCGGCGTTCTTGTGGTTGCCACTCGGGCCCTTCGCGGGGGCGGTGGCTGGGACTGCGAGGACGACGAGCGCGACGACGAGCAGAAGCTTTCTCATGCAAACGACAGTTCGGCGGGCCGACGGTCGTTCTGCAGCGAACGACCCGCCGCGCGGACGAGTGTTCGGCCTACCGCCTCAGTCGCTCCACCAGCCCGGCACCATTTCGGCATCCTCCGCCGGGGGACCGGTGTTGGGTGCGCCGAACGCAAGCAGCTCGGCTCCCTCGGGCCCTGCCTCGAAGGCACGCATGGTGTCGCTCGGCACGCGGACCACGTCCCACCGCTTCACGTCCACGACCTCGTCGTCGAGCTTCAGCCGCCCGCCACCGCCGACGATCACGTACACCTCCTCCTGCGCCTTGTGCCGGTGGCCGAATGGCATGCGGAAGTTGGGCGCCAGCCGCTGGTAGCTCACGCCGGACTTCTCGAGCCCGAGCGCCCCGCCCGCGAAACGCGCTTCGAGGCTGGGCGCAAACCCGAACTTCGGCGCCATGTCCTCGACGTCTTTCAGGTTCACGATCGTGTGTCCGGCCATCACGTCCTCCTTCTCACGATGGAAGCCGGAGCCTACTTCGGGCGAGCGTCCGAAAGCGCTGACATGCTCGCCCGCAATGGGAGCATTGCGAGGGTCGCACCTCGAAGTCGTGCGAGGGATCTACGAGCGCGGCGACTTCGACCGCAATCCCGGCTTCTTCGCCGAGCTTGCCCATCCCGACGTCGAGTACGTGAATCCGTCCGACGCCGTCGAGGCCGGGACCCGCCGCGGTGTCGATGCGGTGATCGCGGCGCTCGAGGACACGATCGCGTCGTTCGAGTGGATGGAGCACAAGCCGCTCGAGCTGTTCGACGCCGGCGACCAGGTTGTGGCGTCCGTCCGGTTCCGCGCCAGGGGGGCGGCGAGCGGCGTCGAGGTGGAGCAGAACGAGGCGCACACCTGGACCTTCCGGGAGGGGAAGATCGTCCGGCTGGAGTGGGGCCGGGACCTGAACGCCGCGCTGGAGGCAGTGGGGCTGCAGTAGCTGCTACCCGTCGAGGAAGCGCTGCACCTCGGCCTGCTTCTCGGCGTCCGAGACCTGCAGCGGGTTCGCGCCCGGGTCGATCGGGCGCAGGATGCGCGGCTTCAGGTCGCCGCTCGTCTCCATGTTCCAGTAGAGGGTCAGCAGCTCCATGCCGCCCATGTCGGAGATGATCGCCTTCGGCGCGCGCCACGCGGCCCACGGATAGCGCGGGAACGTGAGCGGGTTGAAGAGCTTCCCCTTCACCGCCTCCAGGAACTGCTGCTGGCGGCGGGCGCGCGTGAGGTCGGACTCCTCGGGCGCACACTCGTTCTTGCGGATCCGCACTATGTCGAGCGCCTCCTCCCCGTCGAGGTGGTTCTCGCCCTTCGGGAAACGGTGCGTGCGGCCCTCGAAGCGAGAGCGGATGCACTTCTCGAAGGTCATGTTCACGCCGCCGAGCGCGTCCACGAACTTCACGAAGCCCTTGAAGTCGATCTCGACGATGTGGTTCACCTCGATGCCGAGGAACTGCTTGAGCGTCTCGATCATCAGCGCCGGCCCGCCGATCGCGTAGGCGGCGTTGATCTTGCTCGGCCCGCTCCCCGGGATGTTCACGAGCGTGTCGCGCGGGATCGACAGGCGCGCCGCCCTGCCGCCGCCGTAGCGCATCAGCATGATCGTGTCCGCGCGGCCGCGCTCCTCTCCCGGGCGCCGGTCCGATCCGAGCACCAGCACGTTGTTGGCGCTCGTGAGCATGTTCCCGGAGTCGTCGAGCGCCGCCTTCGTGCCGTCGGACACCTTGTCCGCCTGCTGGTTGGCGCTGATCAGGAACAGCACGAGGCTGAGCGCGAGCCAGAACACGATGAAGCCGAGCACGCCGGCGACCGCCTTCTTCCAGGTGATCCGGCGCCACCACGGCTCGGAGGGGACGCGCGGCGGCGGGAGCGGCGGGTAGGTGGGGACCGGCGGTGGCGCCTCGGGCGTGGAGGTTCCCGCCGCCGGGCGGTTGCCGGACAGCTCTCGCACGCGGTCCTCGCCGGGACGCCCGAAGCGGCCGGCCTCGCGCCGGCCGAACAGGCGAGTCAGGAATCCCGGCCGGGAGCGGTATACGCGGTAATCGGGCTTGTCTTCGGGCATCGCGACGCGAGGCGCGGGCGGCGCTCGCCTGTTAGGGGTTCGACGGGCGGCGCAGGACCCTGCCTCGGGAGGGACCTACTGTAGGCGGCGCACATATATTCCCGCACGTGGCAGGCGCACCCTCTTCAATGAGCCGCAAGGTCGTCGGCGTCGACCTGGGCGGCACCAAGCTGCTCGCCGGCGTGATCGACGAGCAGCTCGAGGTGCACGACCGCGTTCACAAGGTCGTTCTCGACCTCTCGGAGAACGCGTTGATCGAGGCGATCGTCGGAGCGGTCCTCGAGCTGACCGAGCGCAATCCCGACGTGGAGGGCGCCGGCTTCGGGATTCCCTGCCTGATCGATCAGCGCCAGGGCAACGCGGTCATGTGCGTGAACCTGCCGCTGGTCGAGGTGCCGTTCCGCGATCTGATGTCGGAGCGGCTCGGGGTCCCGGTGTTCATCGACAACGACGCCAACGTGACAACGCTTGCCGAGGCCCGCTTCGGGGCGGCGCGGGGCGCCCGCGACATGATCGGGCTCACGCTCGGGACCGGCATCGGCGGCGGCCTCGTGCTCGGCGGGAAGCTGTACCGTGGCCATGCCGGAAGCGGCGCGGAGCTGGGGCACATGGTGATCGACCAGGACGGCCCGCGCTGTCAGGGCAACTGCCCCAACAACGGCTGCCTGGAGGCGTTCGCCTCGGGCACTGCGATCGGCCGCGAGGGCACCGAGGCCGCCGCGCAGGAACCCGACTCAGAGCTCGGCCGCGCGGCCGCCGCCGGCGAGGTGATCACAGGCGAGCTGGTGACACAGCTCGCGCTGGGTGGCGACGAGGTGTCGCGCATGGTCCTGGGCCAGGTCGGCCGCATGCTGGGTGTCGGACTCGCCAGCTTCGTGAACATGTTCAACCCCGAGGTGATCGTGATCGGCGGCGGCGCGATGGCGGCCGGGGACCTGCTGCTGGAGCCCGCGCGGGCGGAGATGAAGGCGCGCGCGCTGCGGCCGAACCGCGACCAGGTGAAGGTCGTGGCGGCCCGCTTCGGCAACGACGCCGGCATGCTCGGCGCCGGCGTGCTGGCGCTCGACGAGCTGGGCGTGCTCGCCGTCGACGAGGTCTGAACCGATGCGCGGCCGCCTGGTCGTGTGTCCCACGCCGCTCGGGAACCTGGAGGACGTGACGCTGCGGGTGCTGCGCGTGCTGGGCGAGGCGGACGTGATCGCCTGCGAGGACACGCGCCGGACGCGCAGGCTGCTCGACCGGCACGACATACGGGGCGCGCGGCTCGTGAGCTATCACGAGCACAACGAGCGCCGACGGGCGCCCGAGCTGGCGGGGTGGATCGAGTCGGGAGAGGTCGTGGCGCTGGTCACCGACGCGGGGACCCCGGCGGTGTCGGACCCGGGGTTCGCGCTCGTGCGCGAGTGTGTCTCGCGCGGGCTCTCGGTCGAGGTGCTGCCGGGGCCGAGCGCGGTCGTGACCGCGCTCGTCGCGTCCGCGCTGCCCGTGGACCGCTGGCGGTTCACAGGGTTCCTGCCGCGCAAGATGGGGGACCTGCGGACGGAGCTGGAGCGCGGGGGCGAGACGCTGGTGGCATTCGAGTCGCCGGGGCGGCTGCCGAAGACGCTCGCGCTGCTGGCGGAAATCGACCCCGAGCGCCCGGTCGCGGTGTGCCGGGAGCTGACCAAGGTGCACGAGGAGGT
>JBOGZM010000179.1:0-2757 GCA_050697255.1 Solirubrobacterales bacterium | reverse complement strand
CTGCTCCGGCGAGACGTAGTCAGTCGTCCCGATCACCTTGCCGGCGGCGGTGAGCTGGTTCGAGGGACTCGACTCGAGCCCGCGTGCGATGCCGAAGTCGGTCACCTTCGCGCGGCCCTCCTCGTCGAGCAGCACGTTCTGCGGCTTCACGTCACGGTGGACCAGCCCACGTTCGTGCGCGGCCTGGAGTGCCCGCCCGATCTCGATCGCGTACGCGACGGCCTCCGCGACCGGCAGGGGCCCCTCGCGGCGGATGCGGTCCTTGAGCGTCTCCCCGCGGACGTACTCGAACACGATGTATGGGTGGCCGGCGTCCTCTCCGGCGTCGATCACCATCACCACGTGCGGGTGCGAGAGCTGGGCGACCGTGCGGGCCTCGCGCCGGAAACGCTCGAGCGCCGCATCGTCGCTCGAGATGTCGCTGTGCATGATCTTGATCGCGACCTCTCGCTCCAGCGTCTCGTCGAAGGCGCGGTAGACAGTCGACATCCCACCGGAGCCGATCCGGTCCTCGATGCGGTAGCGCCCGTTCAGCCGCGATCCGACTGCTGGCGCAGATGAGCTCTGGGAAGGCATCGTCACTGGAGATGTTCGCGCGGGAGGTCCATCACCCTGGCAGCGTCCGTCACCCTGCACCCCGGTATTTTGCGCCGGATGGTGACGGTTGACTACCACACCGACCCCGCATGCCCGTGGTCATGGGCCGCTGAGGCCCGGATTCGCGCTCTGATCCTGGAGTTCGGGGAGGACCTGCAATGGCGGCTGGTGATGGGAGGGCTGGCCCGCGAGGTCGTTCCGGACGTGAGTCCGCGCGCTCCACTCCCCCCTGCGGCGCGGGCTCCCCTGGTGGAGGAATGGCTGCGCGTGAGCGCCGACACGGGCGCTCCGCTGGACCCGCTCACGTGGGCGGAGGGCGGCATCCGCACGACCTATCCCGCCTGCATGGCGGTGCGCGCGGCTGCCGAGCAGGGCACAGACGCGGCCTTTGCCTATCTGCGTCGCCTGCGCGAGGGGATCATGTGCGAGCGGTTGAAGCTCGATCACGCCGAGGCGCTCGTCGAGGCCGCGCGCCAGGTCGGGTTGGACGTCGAGCGGTTCCGGTTGGGCCTGCGCTCGCATGCGATCACGGAGGCGTTCGGCGCGGACCTCGAAGCGACCGCCGCGCTGGCCACGGAGCAGGGCGCACGGCCGCCGCAGTCCTCCGAGGGCGCCGGCGGCGCAGCCCTTCCGACGGTTGTCTTCACGTGCGAGGAGGCGCGGGAGGTCGTGGGGGGCCTCCAGCCGATCGAGGCCTACCGGCGGGCGGTGGAGGCGTGCGGCGCTCGACCGCACGGCGCCCGGCCGGACGTCGAGGAGGTCGTGCGGCGCTTCGGCCGTGTCACGACGGTGGAGGTGGAGACGCTCTGCGACCTCCCCGGCCCGCGCGCGCACGCGGAGCTGTGGCGACTGGCCGAGAGCTGGCGGCTGCGCCCGGTGCCGGTGCTGACCGGCTGGCTGTGGGAGGCGGCCTGAGAACGCCCCTGGCCGAATGGACGGGTCTGCGACCGCCGCACTTCCGGGCACAACAGAACCATGCAGGCTCTCATGGATGCGCGGCCGAGCTGGGCAACGGTGATCGAGACGGGGATCGAAGATGCGGTATGGGTCGAGCTCGAGTCCGGGAGCATCCTCCCGATCGACGCCGGCCCGGACGTGCTCGATCTGCTCGAGGCGGGGGTGTCCGTGCTCGTCGACGTGGATCCGAGCGGCGCGGCCGTTCCGTGGTCGACGGTCGTCGTCACACGGCCTGACCCTGACCTGCGGTTGGTCGGTTAGGCCTGCCGGAACCCGCGCCGGTCCCCGACCAGTCCCGGGCGGGGGACCTCGACTATGCCGGCCTCCGCCGTGACCGCGCCGATTACGCCAGCTCCGGGATGGCAGCCACGCAGCATGTCGAGCGCGCGGTCGGCGTCGGACGTCGCGACGACGCAGCAGAACCCGGTGCCCATGTTGAACACCTCCCACATCTCCTGGTCGGGAATGCCCCCGCGCTCCTGGATCAGGCCGAAGATCGGCTGCGGGGGCAGCGGCGCCTCGATCCGGTAGCCGACCTGTTCGCTCAACCTGGTCAGGTTGAGCAGCCCGTCGCCTGTTATGTGCGCAAGGCCGTGGACGTCCGTCTCCGATCGCAGGAGGTCGAGCGCGGCGCGCACGTAGATCTCCGTCGGCTCGAGGAGCTCCGCGGCGAGGGTGCGGCCGATCTCGGTGGGTGCGTCGTCGAGTGACAGGCCGCCCCGCTCGAACAGCGCGCGGCGCGCGAGCGTGAAGCCGTTGGAGTGCAGCCCGCTCGAGGGCAGGCCGATCACGGCGTCGCCCGGCTCGATCGCCTCGCCGGTCAGGATCCGTTGACGCGACACCACTCCCACCGCTGCTCCCACGAGGTCGATGCCGTGCGGCGTGGGGTGGCCCCGCAGCATCTCGGGCACCTGGGCCAGCTCGCCGCCGGGGATCTCGACCCCCGCCCGTTCCGCGCCCACCCGCAGGCTCTCGCCGATCTCACCCAGCACGCGCGCGTCGACCTGCTCCACCGCGATGTAGTCGACCATCGCGATGGGCTCGGCGCCCACGCAGACGATGTCGTTCACGTTCATCGCGACGCAGTCGATGCCGACCGCGTCGAATCGCTGCGCCTGCTCGGCCACGATCAGCTTCGTGCCCACTCCGTCGGTGCAGATCGCGATCGCTGTGCTTTCGTCCAGGGCGAGCACGCTCGCGTAG
>JBOGZM010000178.1:0-3858 GCA_050697255.1 Solirubrobacterales bacterium | reverse complement strand
CGCCGAGGCTGGGTGCGGTCTGACGCGCCGCGCGCCGCCGTCCAGACTCCCCGGCGGTCGAGCCGTGGCCGCCCTCCAAGGCCGATCAGGAGGAGGGATACGACCCGCCGGGTCGTCCGCGCAGCTCCTGCGCCAGCGTCGCCACCTGCGCGAACAGCGCTGTCCGCTCACGGGCGGAGACCGGCCCTCCCGCGCCCTGGAGATGGCGGTTGATCGTCGCGATCGTGATCAGGATGCGCTCGGGCGAGTCCCAGCCCGCCCACGGGGCATTCGCGTAGCCGTCGCTGCGCAGGAGGTCGCGGGCGACCTCGGACACCGTGCGGTCCTCCACCAGCCGGGGCCGGGCCTCCGCCTCCACCCAGGCCAGGTAGTCGCGCATTGCCTGGACCTCGGACTGGTCGGACACGGGGCCGTGGCCCGGCACCACCACGCCGGGATCGAGCGCGAGGATCCGGTCGAGGGCCGCGATCCAGTTCGGAGTCGGCCCCGCCCACATGACCGGCGCCACGTCCACGAACAGGATGTCCGCGGCGAACACGAGGCTCGCGTCCGGGACGTGCACGATCAGGTCCCCCGGCGTGTGCGCCGGGCCGACCTCGATCAGCCGCACCTCACGGCCACCCACGTCGAGTGTCAACTCCCCGCCGAACTCGCGCGTCGGCGGCGTGACGCGCACGCCCGAGAAGTCGTACGGGCCGAGCATCCAGCCGATGTACTCGCCCAGCGCGCGCAGCGGCAGGCGCGGGAGTCGCGGGAGAGAAAGGCCGCCGATCACGGGCAAGGGCAGCCGCCCGATCGTCCTCAGGACGGGCGCCACCTGCTTGAAGCGCTGGAGCGCGCCGGGCGACTCCTCGCGGATCACACGGGCGGCGGCGCTGGTCGCGACGATCTGGGCGTCCGGCAGGAGCTGGTTCCCCCACACGTGGTCCCCGTCGGAGTGCGTGTTGACCAGCGTCCGGATTGGTACCGGCACGCGCTCGCCGACCGCGTCGAGCATGCGCTGCGTGAGGCGCAGGTCCCAGAGCGTGTCGATCAGCAGCGCCTCGCCGTCCCCGGCCAACACGCCGGCGTTCGACTCGCCCCACTCGCCGTTGGGCTGCAGCCACGCGAACGCGCCCTCGCCGACCTGCTGGAGTCCACGGGGATAGCGCGCGGGTTTCCCGAGCAGCGTCCGCTCCACGGGACGCGACTCTACCGCTCGCTTGCACGTCCGGACATGCGGGTGTAACGTGCCGGCCGGGGAGGGAAGCAGACCGTGACATGCAGCAGCCTGGGTACCGCCGCGCTCCGGCTTGCCGGGGTCGTCCTCGTCGGGTGCGCGCTCGCAGCTCCCGCCGCGCAGGCCGCTTTCCCGGGTGGGAACGGGAAGATCACTTTCTCGAGCGACCGCGAGCGGCCGTTTCAGTCCTTCTTCAGCCGCGAGATCTTCTCGATGAGGCCCGACGGGACAGGACTCGTGCGACTGACCGACAACACCGGCACGAGCTGGAACGACTTCGATCCCTCGTGGTCGGCTGACGGCAGGAAGATCGCGTTCGTGCGGGCGGACTCCTCTGGTGAGGGGTCCGGCATCTTCATCCATGTGATGAATGCCGACGGGAGCGGGATCACAAAGGTGCCCAACACCGGCTTCAACGCGGGCGATCCCGCGTGGTCGCCGGACGGCGAGCGCATCGTGTTCTCGAACGTCCCCGGGCCCCAGTGCGGCTACACGGGCGACGAGTGTCGCGCCAACCAGGGCGGCTATGACATCTACACGATCCGCCCGGACGGGTCGGGACTCACGAGGCTGACCACGGCCGCTCGAAACGACATCGACCCGGCCTGGTCGCCGGACGGCTCGCAGATCGCCTTCGTGAGCAACAGGCTGAGCGACGATGCGCTCAGCGGCCATCACCTGCTGCACAGGATGAACCCGGACGGCAGTGGCCAGACGAGGATGGCGCCGTTCAGCACCGATGACGGCCATCCGAACTGGTCCCCCGACGGCCGGCGGATCGTCTTCCACTCCGGCCGGCCTCCCCACGATGGTGGCCGCAAGATATGGGTGATGAATGCGGACGGGACCGATCCGGTTCGAGTCTCGCACGGCGGCGGAGTGGTGGACCGCGTTCCCTCCTGGTCACCGGATGGCCACAAGATCGCGTTCACCAGCAGCCTCGGCGGCTGGCGCATCTACTCGATCGACGACGACGGCACCAACCGGGCGCTGCTGACCGATTCGCGCGGTTCGTTCGACTTCGATCCCGACTGGCAGCCCGTCCCGCCGGGCAACCGGCCGCCGAGCTGCTCCGGCGTGACGGCGAGCACAGCCGAGCTCAGTCCCGCGGACCGTAGCCTGCAGCTGGTCGCACTCGCCGGCGCGGGCGATCCCGACGGCGACATCGTGACGCTCTCGGTCACAGGGGTCACCCAGGACGAGCCGCTCACGGGCGGCGACGACAAGACCACCCCGGACGCCTTCTCGAAGCAGCTCACCAGGGAGCCGAGCGTGGCCGCGCTGCTCGAGAACGATCCCAACGAGGTGTACCTCCGCGCCGAGGCCAGGAACGGTCGCGACGGCCGGGTGTACCGCGTCGCCTTCACCGCCGAGGACATCTACGGAGCGACGTGCTCCGGCACCGTGTCGGTGTCCGTTCCCCGCAAGGCCGGCCGCCCCGCGGTCGACTCGGCGCCGCCGAGCCACGACTCGTTCGGGTAGCCCGCGACCGCCCCGGCCACCGGCTTCTTCAGCCGGGCGCGGGAGATCCTTTCTGGCCGTTTCCAGTAGTCCTGAGTTCTCAGACGACCCTCAGGGCCGCCACAGAGAACTCACAAGCACGGGGTCGAAGCTTCCCCCGAGCCGGTGAGGAGATCGCCGGGAAAGCGAACGAAAAAAGGAGCTTCTATGAGACCAGGATGGAAGTGGGTCGCGGCGATGTCGGTGCTGGTGGTCGGCATCGCCGTGTCGGTGTCCGGAGCGGCGACCTCGGGCAGCAAGCGCGACGGTGGGAGTGGCAGCTCGTCACGCAACGGGGAAGCGCTGCGGGCGCCGTCCCAGCCGCCGGGGGAGCATCTCGCGACGCTCGCCGGCGAGCTGGGCGTGTCGCAGGACAGGCTGCGCGAGGCGCTCGAAGCGGTCCGGCAGGATCTCGCGCCGCCGCAGCGTCCGCGCCGGGCCCGGCGCCCGTCGCGGGCACAGATGGAGAGGCGCTGCACCGAGTTCACCGACGCGCTCGCGAAGGAGCTGGACAAGAGCGGTGACGACGTGCGCGCGGCGATCAAGTCCGCCGCGAAGAAGGGCGTCGAGGAGGCGGTCGACGACGGCCGCCTGACGCGCAGCCAGGCCGACCGGATCCTCTCCCGTCTGGACGATGCCGCGTGCGTGCCCGCGTTCGGGTTCCACGGCCCCGGCGGCCCCGGATGCGGCGGTCCGGGTGGTCCCGGTGGCCCGGGTGGGCGCTTCGAGCGCCCCGCGGCTCCCCCCGGTGACTCCGGGTCGGAGGGCGGCTCGATGGTGGCGCCCGCGCCACCGGGAGCTCCCGCCTGAGTCCCGAGTAGTGTCGTTGCCGTGACGACGGAGCCGCTGGTCCTCGTCGTCGACGACGACGAGGACATCCGCAAGGCCCTCGAGCGTGCGCTGCGGCTCGAGGGATTTGCGGTGCGCGTCGCCGACGGGGGCCACCGGGCGCTCGAGCTGGTGGAGCGAGAGCGCCCCGGCGTGATGGTGCTCGACGTCGTGATGCCCGACCTCTCCGGCATCACCGTGGTCTCGCGCCTGCGCGCGCGCGGCGACGAGACGCCGATCTGCATCCTGTCCGCGCGTGACGAGGTCGAGGACCGGGTCGCGGGCCTGGAGGCGGGGGCGGACGATTACGT
>JBOGZM010000177.1:0-4079 GCA_050697255.1 Solirubrobacterales bacterium | reverse complement strand
GCCCGGGGCGGGCTCGGCGGCGGCCGGCGCGGGTTGCGAGGCGCTGCTCGCAGCCTCTGTGTGGGGCGTGCGATCGCCGTGGGGCAGGTCTGCGCCCTGCACGGCCGCGCCGCCGCCCGCGATCGCCGCGGTGGAGGCCACGACGGCGGCGGCCTTCTGCGCGCCCACGACCTCGGCGCCCTGCTGGAGCTTGACCCCGATCGCGGTCGCCCGCTCGCCGGCGGTGACGGCGAACCAGTCGTGGACCCGCGACCAGACGTTCGCCCGGTCGAGCAGGGGCAGGACCACCGCAGGCGGCAACAGCTCGGCCAGCCGGCTGGGAGCAGACCGGTACTCGCGCAGCGTCGCCCGGCAGCCGGAGCAGCCGGCCAGGTGCGCCCGGAGCAGCCGCTGGTCCTGCTCGCCGGCGTGCCCGTCGCAGGCGGCCGAGAGCAGGGACCGATACTCGCGGCATGCGGTGCCGGACGAGATCTCTCCGAAGCGCTCGAAGAAGCGGCGCCGGCCCTCCGTGAGGGAGCGGTTCACCTTGGTCCAGCTGAAGCCGGTGCGGGCCGCGATCTCGTCGTACGAGTATCCGAGCGCCTTCAGGATCAGGCACTGCATCTCCCCGGGCTTCAGGGCCCCGAGCGCCTCCGCCGTGCGATGCACGCGCTCCCTGCCCGAGGCAGCCTCGTCAGGCCCTCGATCGGGGGCCGGCACGGCATGCGCGCCTGCTGCGTCGTCCTCCCCGGACACGGAGCGCTCGCGTTGCCTGCGCAGGGCCAGGGCCTCGTGCTTGATGACCGTGTGCAGCCATGGACGCAGCTCGTCCCGGCGCGCGGTGGGCGCCTTCGTGAGCAGGATCTCGAGGCTGCGCTGATACGCGTCCTCGGCGTCGTGGGCACAGAGCGAGAAGCGCCGCGCGGTGCGCTTGAAGGACGCCGAGCCGGACGTGACCAGCTCCACCGCCGCAGCGAACACCGCATCGCTCTCCACTGCTTCGGGACCGCGCCGCTCGCCGTTCGAAAGAGGACCTGCCGGCATCTGGGCGCACACTTGTGGACGCGGCGCGGCCTGTCCATTGGCGCTCCGGACACGTCACGGGCGTGAACGAGTCACGAACACCGCAACCGGCAGGAGTGTTTCCTGAATCAAGCGCCTTGCAGGATGTCCCGATGTCCCGCTCGAAATGCGCGATTTGCGGAGTTACGCCGAGAAACGCGCAAATTGCGGGAAACGTCGCCGATGCGGCGGGCCCAGAGGGCCGCTGTTAGAGTGGCGGTGGCGGCGAGATCGTCGCGCATGTTCCGGGATGAGGAGAGGCTGCTAGATGCCAACGTGCGTCGTGACGGGGGGCGCCGGCTTCCTGGGCTCGCACCTGTGCGAGTACCTGCTGGAGCGCGGCGACCGGGTGATCTGCATCGACAACCTCGACACGGGCTCGCTCGAGAACGTCGAGCACATCGGCCAGCCCGAGTTCGAGTTCATCAACCAGGACCTGACCGAGTTCGTGACGGTCGAGGAGCCGGTCGACTTCGTCTACCACCTCGCGAGCCCCGCGAGCCCGATCGACTACTCGCGCCTCCCGCTGCACACGCTGAAGGTCGGCTCCTACGGGACACACCACATGCTCGGCGTCGCGAAGCGCAAGCGCGCCCGCTTCCTGCTCACCTCGACGTCGGAGGTGTACGGCGACCCGGAGGTGCACCCGCAGCCGGAGACCTACTGGGGGCACGTGAACCCGATCGGCCCGCGCGGCGTCTACGACGAGGCGAAGCGCTACGCGGAGGCGCTCACGATGGCCTACCACCGCCAGCAGGGCGTCGACACCCGCATCGCACGGATCTTCAACACCTACGGGCCGCGGATGCGACCCCACGACGGGCGCGCGGTGCCGACGTTCCTGCGCCAGGCGTTGCAGGACAAGCCGCTGACCGTGTTCGGCGACGGCTCCCAGACGCGCAGCTTCTGCTACGTGGAGGACATGGTGCGGGGCCTGTACTCGCTGATGTGCTCCGAGTACCACGACCCGGTCAACCTCGGGAACCCGTATGAGATGTCGCTGCTGGAGCTGGCCGAGACGGTGATCGACGTCACCGGGTCGCGGTCGGAGATCGTGTTCGAGGCGCTGCCCCAGGACGACCCCAAGGTGCGCCAGCCCGACATCACCCTCGCGCGTGAGGTCCTGGGCTGGGAGCCGCAGGTCGAGCTCGCCGAGGGCCTCAAGATGACCATCGAGCGCTCGGGCATCGAGCGCCTGATGGGCGCCAGCTAATCGCCGCTCGCGAGCGCTTCCGCGACCTCCCGCAGCTCCGACACCGGCCGTCCCGTCGTGCCCGCGAGCCAGCACGCGATCGGGGCCGCGATGCGCTCGGACGAGTGCGCCGCGACGGCCGCGAGGCGCAGGATCTCGTCGATCTGGTCCTTCGCCGGCGCCTGGCAGCCGGCCTCCTCGGCAAATGTTCTAACCCACTCCTCTGCTGTCATCGAGCGCACCTCCATTAGCTGTCGTCTCGGGCGAAGATCCGAGCCCGCAAGCCGGTTCCCGGCGCCCACGAGTTGCCGCGTGTCGTGCCACTGGAGTACATTTCACCTGCTCGGACCCCGCGAGTCCGGTCCCCAGGGGCGCCACGTAGTTTTGCGGTGCCATCTCCAGGGAACCCTCTTGCAGTGCGTCCGGCCGAGGTTGTGAGATGGCGGCTCGCAACCGGAAGACCATGCGATGCCCGCCGCTACCCCGGTCCATCCGCGGTGTTTTACATCAGCGACGACGGCACTGACTCCACCGGCAGGGCCACCTGTGAATCCACATGAGCGAACCCGCCACACGCACGCCCCGCACTGACGAGCGCACGGCTGATCGCCCGCACGGCGGCCCGCGCTTTCCCCGCAGCGCTTCCACCCTCCGGGTGGCGGGCACCATCCCGGCCGATGTGGACCACATGGACCAGCGCCGCGACGTGCGTGCCCGCCGCCCGAGCGTGGTCGGCGCGCTCGTGAACGCGCGCGCGATCGAGCGCGCGCTGAGGGTCGTGTCCCTGCTGGCGCTCGACCTCGGCGCGCTCCTGGGCGCGATCTTCACCGCGCTCGCCGTCAAGGACCTGATCCTGGGCGACTTCGTCTTCAGCGAGGAGATGGGCACGGCGCTCGACTACCTGCCGTTCGTGTTCCTCGTGACCGTGTTGATGTTCGCGCGCAGCGGCCTCTACGACCAGCGTGAGGCGCGGCCGGGCTTCACGGCGATCGGCGCCAATCTCTTCCTGACCGCCGTCGCGGCGCTGCTGTTCGCGGTCGTGAACGGGCTCGACTTCAGCTCCTACTACATCTTCTACGGCGGGCTGTTCTTCGGGCTGCTGTGGGTGACCGGGCTGCGCTGGCTCTACGAGCGCGTGACCGGGCTGGCGCTGCGGGTGCTCGGGAAGCGGCGGCGGGTGCTGCTGGTCGGCAGCGGGAGCCAGATCGACGCGGTCGCAGACGCGCTGCTCGCGGACACGACGCACACCCGCTACGAGCCGGTCGGGTACATCTCGCTGACGCCGAAGCCGGACAACGGCCTGCGCAACCTCGGCGCACTGTCGGAGATGACCGAGCTGCTTGGCGAACACCGCGTGCAGGAGGTGGTGATCGCCGACCCCAACTTCCCCGAGCGGGAGGCGTTCGAGCTCGTCGACCGCTGTCACGACCGCGGCGTGGCGGTGCGGATCGCGCCGACCACGATGGAGATCATGACCCACCGGCACGAGCTCGTGCCGGGCCAGTCGGTGCCGCTGTTCGAGCTGAAGCCTCCGGTCTTCGAGGGGCTCGACTTCGTCCTCAAGCGCAGCTTCGACGTGGTCGTGGCAAGTGCCTCGCTCGTCGTGCTGTCGCCGCTGATGATCGCGATCGCCGCGGCGATCAAGCTCACCTCGAAGGGCCCGGTGCTGTTTCGCTCGAGCCGGCCCGGCATCGGTGGGCAGCCGTTCGACTGCCTGAAGTTCCGGACCATGCACTCCGACGCCGAGCAGCGCCAGGAGGAGCTCGAGGGGCTGAACGAGGCCACGGGAGCGCTGTTCAAGATCCGCCACGACCCGCGCATCACGCGCGTGGGCGGCATCCTGCGC
>JBOGZM010000176.1:0-4226 GCA_050697255.1 Solirubrobacterales bacterium | reverse complement strand
GCGCGCGACCGTGCGGCGCCCGATCCGCACCAGGCCGCGGCGCTCGAGGCTCGCGAGCGTGCCGTGCGGGATCTCCAGCTCCGCGGCAGTGGACGGACCCCTTGCGAGCCGGCCCAGCGCCGTGTGCTGGCGGGGACCCAGGCCCCCGGGGCCGTGGCCCTGGAGCGCCTCCCGCCCGGCCAGCGTGAGGCTTGCCTCGAGCAGCTCGCGCGGCGAGGCGCCCGGCGCCGCGCGGGGACTCGTGCCCGTGCCCGGGGGAAGCACGAGGGCCAGTCCGCGGGCAGGCGTGGAGCAGTAGGCGTCGGCGATCCACAGCCCGAGGTCGACCAGCTCGTCGGGTACCCCGGCCTCGAGCGTGGCCACCGGCTCGACCAGGCGGTCGGGCGGCACGTCGCTCTTCCCGGCCAGGTCGACCACCAACCCCAGCACACGCCGGTGCCCGAAGGGCACGACCAGCACGGAACCCACCTCGACGCCGGACATGCGGCTCGGGATCCGGTAGTCGAACGGCCCGCGCAGCGCGCGGGCCGTGGTCAGCGGCTCGACCTTCGCGATCGACGACACGGGGCTGACGATACGGCCGCTCGCGGACGGCGGCGGGCCCCGCCGCAGCGCATCTAGACTCGCGACGTTGCCCTCGCATGTGATCGACCTCACTCAGCCGCTGGGCCCGGACACGGTGCTGTGGCCCGGCTCGACCCCGTTCGCCGCCGAGGTGCGCGCGGATCCCCGCACCAGCGGGTCATACGCGCGCGACCTGCGGCTGCCCGAGCACTCGGGCACGCACCTCGACGCGCCGTCCCATTTCGCGCCCGGCGGCATCCACGCAGGCGACATCCCGCCCGCGCGGCTGGTCGGTACCTGCGCGGTGATCGATGTGCGCAAGTTCTGTCGGAACGATCCGGCGTTCACGCTCGAGCGGGAGCACGTGGAGGAGGTCGAGCGGCGCGACGGCCCGATCGAGCCCGGCTCGGCGGTGCTGCTGTGGACCGGCTGGGAGGACCGTCGCGGTGACCCGGACCTCTATCTGGGCGGGCCCACCGAGGTAGATCTCGCCTTTCCAGGCTTCGGCCTCAGCGGAGCCGAGACGCTGCTCGAGCGCGACGCCGTGGGCCTCGGGATCGACACGCTCGGCATCGACCCTGGGCACGCGCACGACTTCCCGGTCCACCACCTCACCCTCGGCGCTGGCCTCTGGCATCTGGAGGGGCTGGTGAACCTGGGCGCGCTGCCGCCGCGCGGCGCCACGCTCGTGGTTGGTGCACTGAGGCTGGTCGAGGGGTCGGGCACGCCCGCGCGCGTGTTCGCGCTGCTGCCGGCAGGTCAGGGCACGAACAGCCCCTGAACCGCGAACAGCGTGTTGTCGGCGCCGGTCTCGCCATCGCCGTCAGCGCCACCGTCCCACAACTGGAGCGGGCCGAACTCCCACAACGTCCGCCGCCCGTCGTTGATGGCCGGCCCGAGCTCCTCGATGTAACCGATGCTGCGCGCGCAGGTGGAGCCGATGGTCGGGTCGGCAGTCGCCGTGCACGAGACAGGGAACGTGAAGTTGACCAGCTGCACAGTCCCGGGCTCAGCGCCACCTCCCGGGTCGGTGCCGTTGAAGTGGTCGGTGGCCTGGATCGGGATACGGGCTTCCACCGTCCCCGAGTAGTCCTCCCCCGGCCCCGGGCAGCCTGCCGAGACACCCTGGCAATGGACGTCCGTGATCCTGACGAAGAAGCTGATCCGGTTGTCGGTCGGCGGCCCCGGGATTCCGGCGCGCGCCTCGACGCGGAAGCTCCCCACCGACTTCGCGGGGCTGCCGTTCGCATCGGGCGTCCCGACGGTCAGGTAGTCGGAGGCCTGTTGCGGCCCGGAGCAGGACCCGTATGCGAGCGGAGGGCCGTGGGTGCGGTCGGCCGCAGTGCAGGGCTCGTAGGCGGGCACGAGGGCCCCGTGGACGGGCGACGCCGCCTTGGGCCGCGCATGGATGCCGCCGGCGATGGTGGGCACGGCCAGCGCGATGGCCAGGAGGGCTACGGCGACCCTCTTCACGGGTCGAACCTACTCCCGCGCGGGGTGCCGCGCAAGGGCCGCGCCGCCACCGAGTGCGAGTGCCGTGGTGGGCAGGAGCGCGGCGAGCGCCTAGGAGCTGACCGCCTCCGCCTGCTGCGCCATGCCCGCGTCGCGCTTCAGCGCCTCGGCCCTGTCGGTCTTCTCCCACGTGAAGTCGTGGTCGTCGCGCCCGAAGTGGCCGTACGCGGCCGTCTTGCGGAAGATCGGCCGGCGCAGGTCGAGGTCGCGCACGATCGCGCCCGGGCGCAGGTCGAAGTGCTTCTGCACCAGCTCCACGATCCTGGATGGCGTGATGCCCTCCCGCTCGGTGCCGTACGTCTCGACCATCAACGACAGCGGGTGCGCGACGCCGATCGCGTACGCGACCTGCACCTCGCAGCGGTCAGCGAGCTCGGCCGCGACCACGTTCTTGGCCACGTAGCGCGCCGCGTAGGCGGCTGAGCGGTCCACCTTCGACGGGTCCTTGCCGGAGAAGGCGCCGCCGCCGTGACGGGCGGCGCCGCCGTAGGTGTCGACGATGATCTTGCGGCCCGTGAGGCCCGCGTCGCCCATCGGCCCGCCGATCTCGAACTTGCCCGTCGGGTTGACCAGCAGGTTTTCGCGCAGGGCCTTCTCCGTGTACAGCTCGCGGTAGTCGGCGTGCAGCACCGGCTCCACCACGTGCTCCCACAGGTCGGGCTTGATCAGGGACTCGCCGTCGATGTCGGGCTTGTGCTGGGTCGAGATCAGGATCTTCACGATCTCGATCGGCTTGCCGTTCTCGTAGCGGACCGTGACCTGGGTCTTGCCGTCCGGGCGCAGGTACGGCACCACGTCGGCCTTGCGCACCTCCGCCAGCCGCCGCGCGAGCGTGTGCGCGACCTGGATCGGCATCGGCATGAGCTCCTTGGTCTCGCGCGTCGCGTAGCCGAACATCATGCCCTGGTCGCCCGCGCCGATCTTGTCGAGCGGGTCGTCGTCACCGGGGATGTGCCGCGCCTCGTAGGCGGTGTCGACGCCCTGCGCGATGTCGGGCGACTGCTCGTCGATCGCGGTCAGCACGGCGCACGTCTCCGCGTCGAACCCGTACTTGGCGCGCGTGTAGCCGATGTCGGCCACGGTCTGCCGCGCGACCTTCGGGATGTCGACGTACGTTTCCGTGGTGATCTCGCCGCCCACCACGATCATGCCCGTGGTCACGAACGTCTCGCACGCCACGCGGCCGTTCGGGTCGTCGGTGAAGATCGCGTCGAGCACGGAGTCCGAGATCTGGTCGGCGATCTTGTCCGGGTGGCCCTCGGTAACGGACTCGGACGTGAACAGGAATTCGTTGTCTGAAAGGTTTTGGATGGAGCTCATGGCACCTCTAGGAAGATTTCCGCGGTCTGCGCAGCCCGCTCGCCGGCAGTCACCGCGCTCACGGCGCCGACCCGCGTGATGTCCTGCTGGATCGCGCGGTAGTCGGGCGTTTCACCGAGGCCGGCACGCTCCGCGAGAGCGGTGAGCCGGCGCAGGTCGAGAAAGACTACCGAGGACGGCCGCTCCAGGAAATCACGCAGCCCGGGCGCGAAGGACGCATTGTCCGCGAGGGAGCCTCCGCCGCCCCGCAGCTGGCGCACCCCCTCGGCGCTCGTGGAGACGACGAGCTTGTCGTCGAACGCTGCGTACGTGAGCTCCAGCGAGGGCGACACGCGCAGCGTCACGGCCTCCACGCCGGCGATGCGGCGCGGCTCGAGGGTGGGAACCTGACCGGCGTCGGAGGGCGCCTGCAACAGCCGCGAGAGCAGGGGCTGAAGCGCCACCACCACCTCTCCCCCCTCCTCCCGGGTCGTGTTCGCCACGACCAGGCTGATCACCGGCAGCGACGCCGGTGGCATGACGACCAGGGCGGACTCCCGTCCCAGCAGCGGCTCCAGCGCGTCCAGGAGCGTGCGGCGCCCGACCGAACCGAGCTCGCGCCCGAGCACCCGCTCGACCGAGCCCGCCGCTCCGATCTCCGCCAGGCGGTCGAATATGGAGTCGAGCCCGCGCGCGCCCAGGTAGGCGATGGTGCCCGCCGGTATCTCGGAGACCAGCGTGGGCTCGAAGCCGGGCCCGCCGCCCGCGGACGCGGGGATCAGGATGCTCGACACGCTCACGCGCAGCCCTCTCGGCCTGGCGTGGACGCTCGCGGCCGCCGCGCGCAGCCC
>JBOGZM010000175.1:0-1909 GCA_050697255.1 Solirubrobacterales bacterium | reverse complement strand
GGCGTGGACAGCGCCGTCGCGGCGCTCCTCTGCGCGCGCTCGGGCGCCGAGGTCGTCGCGGTGACCCTGAAGCTGTGGGCCGACCAGGAGGGCGACGGCGAGCGCAGCTGCTGCTCGCCGCAGGCTGTGATCGGAGCGCGCGCGCTCGCGCACTCCATGGGGCTCCCCCACCTGACGCTCGACCTCGAGGACAGCTTCCGCACGGCGGTCGTCACCCCCTTCGTGACGGAGCACGACGCCGGGCGCACTCCGAACCCCTGCGTCCGCTGCAACGGCCAGGTGCGCTTCGACGCGATGCTGGCGCTGGCGGAGCGGCTCGGCGCGGACGCGCTCGCCACGGGCCACTACGCGCGGATAGGGCACGACGGCGAGGGGCCCCTGCTGGCCCGCGCGGCCGATCCCGGCAAGGACCAGACCTACATGCTCTCCGCTCTGCGGCCCGGCGCGCTCGTGCGGGTCCGGTTCCCGCTCGGCGGGCTCACCAAGCCGCAGGTACGCGAGATCGCGCGGTCGGCGAAGCTCCCGGTGGCGGACAGGCGTGACAGCCAGGACCTGTGCTTCCTCGCCGGCACGACGCGGGAGCGGTTCCTGGCTCGTCACGGCCGCACGCGCGACCGTCCCGGCGAGGTGGTCGACGCGAGCGGGCGTGTGCTCGGGCGCCACCCGGGCCACCGCCGCTACACCGTGGGGCAGCGCCGCGGCCTGGGCGTGGCCACCGGCGAGCCGCTGTTCGTGCTGGGCACGGACGCGGCCGCGAACAGGGTCGTGGTCGGGCCTCGAGAGGCGCTCGCCGCGGGCGACATCGTGCTGCGGGACGTGATGCTGAACCGCGACGGGCAACGCGTGGACAGCGTGAAGCTGCGCTACCGCTCCGAGCCGCTGCCGTGCCGCGTGGCCGGCCCCCCGGGGCACCACGACACACTGACGGCGACGCTCGCCCAGCATGCGCTCGGAGTGGCACCGGGGCAGACCGCCTGCCTGATGGATGGCGATCTCGTGGTGGGCCACGGGACGATCGCGGCCTCCGCATAAACTCAGCCGCAATGGCCCCGCCACGCTCCTCGGCAGAGATCCGTGAGGCGTTCCTCTCCTACTTCGAGGAACGCCGCCACCGGCGCATGCCGTCGGCGTCGCTGATCCCCGCCTCCTACGACCCGTCGGTGCTGCTCACCACCGCCGGCATGCAGCCCTTCAAGCCGTACTTCCTGGGGCAGGAGCCGCCGCCGCACACGCGCCTCACCTCGTGTCAGAAGTGCTTCCGCACGACCGACATCGACCAGGTCGGCTCGACCGCCCGCCACCTCACGTTCTTCGAGATGCTGGGGAACTTCTCGTTCGGCGACTACTTCAAGCAGGAGGCGGTCGAATACGCCTGGGAGCTGTCGCTGGACGGCTTCGGCTTCGACCCGCAACGCATCTGGATCACGGTGTTCGAGGGCGATCCGGAGCTCGGCCTGGGGCCCGACGAGGAGGCGATCGGGTGCTGGCGCTCCGTGGGCGTGCCGGACGAGCGCATCGTGCGGCTTCCGCGCTCGGAGAACTTTTGGCAGGCCGGCCCGGCCGGCCCGTCCGGCCCGTGCTCGGAGCTCTACATCGACCGCGGCCCCGAGTTCGGCCCCGACGATGACCGCCCCGGCGACGACACCGAGCGGTTCCTCGAGTACTGGAACCTGGTCTTCATGCAGTACTCGCTGCACGGGGACGGCTCGCTGGAGCCGCTCCCGCAGCGGACCATCGACACCGGTCTGGGCCTTGACCGGATGGCCGCGATCCAGCAGAACGTCCCCTCGGTGTTCGAGAACGATCTGTTCCGGCCGCTGATCGAACTGGGCGAGGAGCTGTCCGGGCGCCGCTACGGATCCGACTTCGAGACCACCAAGGCGCTGCGCGTGCTCGCCGACCACAGCCG
>JBOGZM010000174.1:0-2446 GCA_050697255.1 Solirubrobacterales bacterium | reverse complement strand
AGCTCAGAGAGGCATGCCATGAGACTGCGTAGAGAGCACGATAGAGAGCACGAGCTGGACCCGGAGACGACGCGCGAGCTGGAGGCGCTCGACGCTGCGCTCGCGGGCCTGCCGATCGAGCCGCGGGACGAGGAGCTGGCCTCGCTCGCCGTCGCGCTACGCGACGAACGTCCGGTGCCGCGCCCGGAGTTCGCGCTCGACCTGGATCTGCGCGCCCGGGAGGGTTTCGAGACCACGGCTCGGGCCGCACGGCTGCGCACGCCCCCGCCCGGGCGGCCACCCTCTCGCCGCCGCTGGGGCCTTGCGCTCGGCGCGGCGGCCTCGGTGTTCATCGTCGCCACCGGGGTGATCGGCTCGGGTGTGCTGAAGTCGGATGGCGGCTCAGCCGGTGAACCGCTGCTGAAGCTGGAGGATGCGGGCGGCAGCCGGTCTGCCGAGGCGGACCAGCTGCTCCTTCCCAAGGGCGGGGCTCCGCCGCAGCCGTCGGGCGGGGACCTCGCCGCCCGGGCGCCCGAGCGCCGGGTGGAGCGCGGCGCGTTGCTGACGCTGGCGCCGCCACGTGATCGCATCGAGCAGGTGGCGGATGACGCGATCCGGGTCACCGACCGGCACGGCGGCTTCGTGCTCAGGTCGGTCGTCACGGCGGGCGAGGGCAGAGACGCGGGCGCCGCGCTCGAGCTGCGGATCCCCTCCGCACGGCTGCAGCCAGCGCTGGCCGACCTGTCGGAGTTGGCGCACGTGCGCGCTCGCACCCAGCAGTCAACCGACATCACCGCCGAGTTCAGGTCCCCGCGCCGGCGGCTGGCCGACGCCCTCGCCGAGCGGCGGGCACTGCTACGACAGCTCGCACGCGCCGTGACGCCCAACGAAACGGCCGCGGTCCGTGCCCGGCTCCGGGCCGTGAACCGCCGGATCGATCGGGCTCAGGCCGAGCTTCGCCGGCTGCGCCAGCGCGTCTCGTTCTCGGCCGTCACGGTGGCGATCGAGCCGGGTGCCGGCGAGTCGGCCGACGGCGGTGGCTGGAGCGTCGGCGACGCGGCCGGTGACGCGCTCAGCGTGCTGCGCACGATGCTCGGCGCCGCGCTGGTCGCACTGGCGGTGCTGATCCCAGCGAGTCTGCTCGCCGGAGTCGCCTGGCTCGCGTACCGCGGGTGGCTGAGGCGCCGCCGCGAGGGCGTCCTGGAGATGTAGCCCGCCCCGCGGCTTCCCTCCCTTTCCCTGCTAACGGCTCGCCTCCGCCAGGTACCGCTCGACCCACTCGTCCGAGAGCTCGTCGGCCTGGCGGTCCAGGGCGGGGGGTGGGAGATGCAGGTCCGCGGGCACGTCGATGCCAAGCCCCTCCAGCACCGTGCGCACCGTCGCGTCCTGGGCCTCCACCAAGTCCTCGTACACGACGCGGTGGGGCACGAGCCCGTGGCGCTCGAACAGCTCCTCCCAGAGACCCTCCTCGCGCTCGATCCGGCCCAGCTTCCGCGTGATGTGCTCGTGGTCGAAGACGGCCGGGCGCTCCGCCCGCGGGCTGTCGTGGTCCGCCCACCTGAGCGTCTGGAGCGCTCGCACCCACGAGACCGCCTGCCGCAACCGGTCGCGGCGGGTGATGAACACGAGCCGCGGGTCCGGGAGCACGGTGCGCGGGTCCGAATCCCCGAACAGGGGCTCGTACTGGCCCAGGTGCGCCTTGATGCCGAACACTCCGTTCGGGCTCGTCTTGCGCGCGAGCAGCTCCCGCAGGTACTCGTCGAGCGTCTCCACCTCCCAGCGCCGCCGGAGCGCCCTCATCTTGTCCGGGTGGAAGAACTCGGCCGGCGCGCCGGCGAGGCCCGTGCTGCCCAGCAGCTCGCAGAGCAGCGAGCTCCCCGAGCGCGGGATGGAGCAGACCATGTACGAGGTGCGCGGCTCGGCGCGCTCGAACTCGAGGAACAGCCGGTCGTGTGAATCGGTCTCCCGTGCGGTCATTCGTCGCTCTGGCCCTCATCCAAGAAGTACCAGATCGCCGGCGCGGCGATTGAGAAAGCGCCTCCCCGGTAGTACGATGCGGCCCAGCGGCACGGCCGCGTTGAGACTCCGATATCTCTTGATTTGCAGCGCTTTTGACACTGGAACGGTTTTTGTCTTTCTGATGAAACGCAGACGGCTCGACAGCCCACCCGGAGAGCGCCTCGGGACCGCGCGGTCCCGGTGACCCACTAGGCAGGCAGAGTCGGCCGGCCAGCGGGCCGGCAAGCCGCTCCTCGACGTTCGGTCTCGCGCAGCCGCGCCACGGCACGGCGTTGTTGCCATGAGACGACTGAACCACAGGGCACGCGAACACCCTCATTCGACGCGAAGCCGCCGGAGATCGTCTCCCGGCGGCCGCCTGAGGAGAGATTCCCATGGAGCTTGTGATCGCAGCAGCCGCGGCCTGCCTTGCGGCGGTGGCCGCCTGGGCTGTGCGCGGAAGGATCAA
>JBOGZM010000173.1:0-4868 GCA_050697255.1 Solirubrobacterales bacterium | reverse complement strand
CGAGCTCGCCGGCGATCCGCTCGCGCAGCTCTACGATCACCCGCTCGGCGGTCTTGCGACCGATGCCGGGCACGACCTGGAACCGCTTCACGTCACCGGCCGCGATCGCGCGGCGGGTATCGGCCGCCGTCGAGCCGGACAGCACGGCGAGTGCCATCTTGGGCCCCACGCCGGCGACGGAGATCAGCTGCAGGAAGAGCTCCCGCTCCTCATCGCTGGCGAAGCCGTAGAGGTGCGCGCCGTCGTCGCGGAGGATCAGGTGCGTGCGCAGGGTGCCCTCGCGGCCCTTGCCGGGCACCTTCGAGAGCGTCTGCGACGAGACCGCGACGCGAAAGCCCACGCCACCGCACTCGATCACGACGTGATCGGCCCGCCGCTCCGCCACTTTGCCGCTCAGGGAGGCGATCATGTGTTCGAATTCTGCGCGTGCGCCCGGACGCCTCTCGTGCTGTGGGCGTGGCAGATCGCGAGGGCGAGCGCGTCGGCGGCGTGGTCGGAGGCGGGCGGCGCCTCCAGCCCCAGCAGCGCAGCGACCATCCGCTGCACCTGGTCCTTGCGAGCGGCGCCGCTTCCGCACACGGCGAGCTTGACTGCCTGCGGCGTGTACGAGAAGCAGGGCACCTGACGCGCGCCGGCTGCCGCCAGCACGGCCCCCCGCGCCTGGCCGACGGCGAACGCGCTGCGCGCGTTGCGGCCGAAGAACACCTCCTCGATCGCCAGCGCATCGGGCCGGTGCTCGTCGAGCAGCTCGGAGAGGTGGCCGGCGATCGAGGCCAGGCGGCGCTCGAGGGGGACGTCGGCACCGGTCGAGATCACTCCACCCGTCAAGGTGCTCAGGGTCTGTGCCCGGGCCTCGACCACGCCGAAGCCGGTCGAGGCGGTCCCCGGGTCGATGCCGAGGACCCTAAGCGGTGCCCGTGCCGTCACGGGAGGGAGTTTCCGCGCCCGTGCGGACATTCCCCCCGAGCTTCAGCTCCCACCGCGCCCCGCGCTGCATCTGCCCGAGCCCCAGCCACATGAACCCGAGCATCGACGTCATCAGCTCCTCACGCGGGACCTCTGGGTGCTGCAGCCACCACTCTGCGAGCGCATACCAGCCGCCGACGATCATCTCGGCGATCTGCTCGGTCTGGCGCCGGGCCATCCCCGCCCGGGTCTCGGGTGGCTCCATCTCCATCACGTCCGCCATCGCGGTCACCGCCCCCCTTCGCAGCGCGTCCTGCGCCTGCGAGATCTCGGGGTCGGTGACGTCCCGGACGAACATGTGGAAGGCGTGCGGATGGTTCTGCACCCACAGGAACCCGGCGGCGGCCGCGTTCTCCATCCGCAGCGGACCCTCCATGCCGGGCGCGGACGCCGCCTGCACCAGCACGCCCAGCAGGTCGATCGCGGCGCGGCTCATGAGCTCGCCGTACAGCTCCTGCTTGCTCCCGAAGTGCTCGTAGATGAGCGCCTTCGAGATGCCCGCGGCCGCGGCCACGTCGTCGATGCGGACGTGCTCGTAGCCGTGCTCGCCGAACACGTGGTTCGCCGCATCGAGAATGCTCTCGCGTCGCTCCTCCGCGCTCAGGCGCCGGCGCGGCCCCGGCGCTCCCTGCACCCCACTAATGCTCATCGATCCTCAGAGTTTCACAAAGTCCGTGGAGGTGCGACACCGAGTCTTGCCCTGCGAGCCGGCGCCGGCCTTGACAGTGACTAGGCATTTATTTATCGTCCGCTAGCGAGCGCGGGTCCCGACGCACCGAGGGATTCGCACACGACGCGACAGCTGAGTCCTCCGCGAGGGGCGGGATCGGGCGCCTCTCGCCGGACTCGAGGCCGGCCAGGCCTAGGCTGCCGCGACCTCCTCCATCACGTCCGCGCGGATGTCGAAGTTCGCATGCACCTGGTCCACGTCGTCCTGCTCGTCGAGCGCGTCCAGCAGCCGCAACAGCTTGCGCGCATCCTGCGCGTCCAGCTCGACCACCGACTTCGGCACCATCGACTGCTCAGTCGCCTGCACGTCCACGCCGGCGGCCTCGAGCGCCTCGTGCACAGCCCGCAGGTCGCCCGCCTCGCAGGTGATCCGGATCGAGTCGCCCTCGGGGGCGAGGTCCTCGGCCCCCGCGTCGATCGCCGGCATCAGGTCGTCCTCGCTGTAACGCTCCGCGTCGACGAGCAGCACGCCCTTCTTCTCGAACATCCACGCGACCGAGCCCGGCTCTCCGAGGCTCGCGTCCGCGCGCGAGAACATGTGGCGCACCTCCGCGGCGGTGCGATTGCGGTTATCGGTCAGGCACTCGATCAGGATCGCCACGCCGCCCGGCCCGTAGCCCTCGTAGGTCACCGCCTCGATCGCGGCGGCGTCACCGCCCGCGCCGGTGCCCTTCGCGATCGCGCGCTCGATGTTCTCCTTGGGCATGCGCAGGCTCTTGGCCTTCTCGATCGCGTTGGCGAGCGACGCGTTCCCCTCCGGGTCGCCGCCGCCGTCCCGCGCCGCGACCGTGATCGCGCGCGCGAGCTTGGTGAAGAGCTGGCCGCGCTTGGCGTCCGCGGCGCCCTTCTTGCGCTTGATCTGGGCCCATTTGGAATGGCCGGCCATGGGTCAGGAGATTCTAGGAGGCCGCCCGCCGTCGGCCGAGGTGGGTGGTGAACGTAGCGCCAGGCGCGACGAATACCTGATTCGCGCTCCGGCCGGCCCCCGGCCGCCGGCCGCCGGCGCCCTAACCCTCCCAGCGGAAGCCGGTCGGGGCGATTCGCGCCTCGAGCGGGCTGTCGGGCAGCCCCGGCGGCGGGTCGGCGAGGTTGAAGCCGCCCGGCGCGACGTCGTTGGGGGTGTCCGGGTGGAACAGGGACGCGAGGTACTGGATCTGGCCGCGGCCGGGCCCGAGTTCGAACTGGCCGCCGCCGTAGGCGCCGATCCCGCGCTCCGAGAGGTAGTCGTATGCGTCGAGCAGCGCCTGCACCGAGCCGAACCGCGACGGCTTCACGTTCACCATCCGAGGCGGATACGGCAGCGTCTCGATGTCCGCGATCGAGTGGATGGGCGCGTCCCAGGTGAAGCGGTCCCGGTGCGGCTCGAGCACCTGCCGGGTGGCGTCGTTCAGCGCCGGATCCTCGAGCCAGGCGGCGGTGAAGGCTTCGGCCACGCGCCCGTAGAGGTCGGGATCCGGCGGTTGGTCGACGACCGTCCCGACGTAGAAGCCCTTCAGGTCGAGGGAGTCGACCGCGCCTGTCTCGACCAGCTCCGCGATCAGGTCGTCCGACCAGTCGCTCGTCGGGTCGAGCTTGAAGCGCAGCGACGGATAGCGGTCGAGGCGCTTGCGCACCGGCTCGATCGTCGGGGGCGACCCCAGTCGCAGTGACACCACGAACGTCACCGGGCGCGGCTCGCGGCCGAGCGCCCGGCCGAGCGACATTCCGGCTTGCCGCAGCGCAACGTCCAGCGCAGCCGACTCGAACGCCCAGCGCCGGTACAGGCGCGAGACGTCGCGCACCGGCTCCGCGGGGAACAGGTCGAGGCGGCCGACGTGCTCACAGAAGCTCTCCATGGTCCACGACCCCGCCAGCTCCTGCACGGGACCGGCGTCCTGGAGCGCGACATGGTCGAGCGCGTCGTAGGTCACGTCCTCCCCCACGCCCTCGTGACCGCCGCCGCGCATCCGGATCACGGTCGAGAGTCGCGTGAAGTCGCTCGACACCGCCTGCTCGAGCGGCTCGAGCTCGTAGCGGTCGATCTCGAGCGGCAGCCCGGCGAGTAGGTCGAACGTGCTCAAACGGGCTCCGGGCGCACCGCCGACATGCGCGCGGCACGGCGCTGCTGCAGCACGGTCAGCAGCATCAGGACCAGCGTGACGAAGAAGATCATGGTGGCGATGATGTTGATCTGAGGCGGGATCGCGACGCGCGCCGCGCCCCACACGAACAGCGGGAACGTGACCGTCGAGCCGGCGTTGAAGTTCGTGATCACGAAATCGTCGACCGACAGCGCGAAGGCGAGCAGCGCGGCGGCCAGGACGCCCGGCGCGATCAGCGGCAGCGTGACGCGCATGAAGGTCTGGAAGCCGTTCGCCCCCAGGTCCTGAGCCGCCTCCTCGAGGCTGCGGTCGAACCCGATCAGCCGAGACCTGACGGTGACGACCACGAAGCTGATGTTGAACATCACGTGCGCGATCAGGATCGTCGTGAAGCCGGTCGAGTAGCCGATCGCGATGAACAGCGACAGCAGCGACGCGCCGAGCACCACCTCGGGCGTCGCGAGCGGCAGGAAGATGAAGAAGTTCGTGGCTCCTCGCGCGCGGAAGAGGTAGCGCACGAGCGCGAGCGCCATCATCGTGCCCAGCACCGTCGCGATCACCGTCGAGAGCGCAGCGATCTGCAGGGAGTTGATCAGCGCTTCGGATAGCCCGGGCACTCCGAACGGGTCCTTCCAGTGCTCGAGCGTGAAGCCCTGCCAGACGAAGTTGAAGCGGCTCTGCGTGTCGTTGAAGGAGAACGCGATGATGATCGCGATCGGGATCAGCAGGTAGATCAACGCGATCGCGGCGTAGACGTTGAGCGAGTGGTCGAGCAGCGCGCGCCCCAGGGCGAGCGCGCGGCGGTGGCGCACCGGCCGGACCCGAGCGGTGGCCGTTGCCGCTTCCATCAGCGGCCCTCCACGCCCATCAGCGACTCGGTCCCGACCACCTTCGCCCAGATCAGCACGACGACCAGCACTAGCGCCATCAGCACGAACGACAGCGCGGCGGCGGTCGGATAGTCCGTCAGCTCCAGGTAGCGGCTCTGGATCACGTTGCCGATCATCGACTGGCGCGGCGTGCCCAGCAGCTCGGCGTTGATGAAGTCCCCGACCGCGGGAATGAAGGTGAGCAGCGAGCCCGCGACCACGC
>JBOGZM010000172.1:0-4222 GCA_050697255.1 Solirubrobacterales bacterium | reverse complement strand
CTCCTCAGCCATGCCCCCATGCCGCAGCGTCTCGACGATCAGCGTCGGCGCCTTCCTGCGTGCGGCCCAGTCGTGGCACGCCTCGTCGACGTTGTCGTCGATCCAGGCCAGCGGTCGCGCGCGCGCGTATTCGGCGATCGTGTCCACCTTCCAGTGCGCGGAGCCGGCCGCGACGCGCCCGTCGAAGGTCAGGAACGGCAGGTCGCCGGGCAGGCCGAGCAGGTGGGGGAGATAGTCGTTCGCGGTCTCCTCCCAGCCGCTTGCCCAGATCAGCTCGTAGCGCTCCGCCAGCCGCAGGAGCCGGGCGCCGCATTCCGCGGAGATGTAGTGCATCACGCCGTTGATCGAGTGCAGCCCGCCGGGCGGACCCTGGGAGAAGGGGGCATCGCCGGGGGCGAGGCCGTATCCCTCCCTGAAGCCGAACAGGCTGATCACCCCGTCGACGTCGACGAACAGCAGCGGCTTGTCGCGTTCTCGTTGCATCTGCCTCAAGCGCGTGCGGCGCGCAACCGGTGTGAGATGCCGGGGTATCGGGTATCCGTCCGCTTACACCCCGACGCTTGTCGAGTCTGCCCGTGATTCGTCAAGCTCGAAGGGTACGTGGTCGAGATCTAGAACACCGCGCCTGGGGACCCGCACAGGGCGCGAGCTTCCTCCTCCACGGATTCCTTTTTAGACCCAGATGAGCGTTCAGATCGGACTGCTGCTTGCCCTTGGTTGCGCGTTCGCGACCAACCTCGCCTTCCTGTGGAAGCACAAGGGCGCGGTGGCCGCGCCGGCGGTCAGCATCCGCCAGCCGCTCGCCAGCGCGCGGGGGCTGTTCGCCTCCAAGTGGTGGACGATCGGCTTCGGGGTCGCGCTGGTCGCCTGGGTCCTGCACGTCTTCGCGCTTGCGCTGGCGCCGATCTCGCTGGTGCAGGCCGTCATCTCCGGTGGCCTGGTCTTCCTGGCCGTGCTGGCCGACCGCTGGTTCGGCTTCCAGCTCGGCCGCCGCGAGTGGATGGGCGTCGCGCTCACCGCGATCGGCCTCGCGTTCCTCGGCCTCACGGTCCAGACCGGCTCGGAGGGCTCGCATTCGAGCTACTCGATCTCGGGCATGATCGCCTTCGAAGGCGCGATGATCTTCCTCGGCGCCCTGCTCCTGATCTCGCACCGCGTCGAGGGCCTCCGCCACCGCCGGGGCCTGCTTCTGGGCGCGGCCGCCGGCATCCTGTTCGGAGTCTCGGACATCTCGATCAAGGCCCTCACCGGAACGGTCCCGGGCGACCTGCTGTCGATCGTCAGCCCCTGGGCGGCGGTCGCGATCGTCGCCTCTGTCGCAGCCTTCTACGCCTCCGCGCGCGGCCTGCAGGTGGGCGAGGGCGTCTCGGTGATCGCCTTCACATCGGTGTCGGCCAACCTCAGCGCGATCCTCGGCGGCATCCTCGTGTTCGGCGACCCGATGGGCGGCGACCCGTTCGAGGCCGTGGCCCGCGGCATGGCCTTCGCGATGGTGCTGGTCGCGACCGCTCTGATGCCCGCGCCGATGCGCGCGGCCGCGCGGACCGCCTAGCGACGGGGCACCAGCCGCCCGCGCTCACAGTCGCAGCAGCCTAATGGGACGTGGGCTCGGCACATCGCAGGTCGAGGCCCTGCACCGCCACGCTGGCGATCGCGACGGCGCCACCCGCCATTGCGAGCCAGCCCTTGCGGTGCAGCCAGGAGCTTGCCTCGTCGAGCGACTCGACCTCGAGCACGAGCGCCGCGATGTGATCGTGAGCCCCTTCGACCACGCATAGCGACGGTCCATCGGCGAGCTGCCAGCGTCCGGGCTCGATCTCCGGGGCGGGCTCGAGCAGGCGCCGCCAGCGGCTTGTCTCCGCGCTCACATCGCGTGCCTCCACGACTATCTCTGCCACCCGGCGGAGGCCGAGAGGCCCGCCTCCACGCGACGCCAGCTCCTGGGCTGCTAGCTCCCGGCTCTCCGCAACATTGAATCCGTGGTACTCGCACAGGAACAGGAACGGCCGGTCTGACACCGTGGTCGCGGCGACCAGGTCACCGAACCGATCGCTGCCGTAAAGCCCGCCGGCGAGACGGGCGAGCAGCCGCCCGACGCGCGAGTCTCCACGGAGTGGAAGACGAGAGTAGTCGCGCGCGAGCTTCGTGTCTCCGAGGAACCCGCCCAGCCCCACGAGTGTCCACAGGTGTGATCGGTGGGAGTGCGGATCTCGACGGTGGAAGACCGTTGTGTCGGCGCCGTCGGGGTACCGCCCGATGTAGGGCAACGGCGCCGAGTGCGGGATCCGCCGCCGTGCCAGCTCCTTGGCGGCGGTGTGTATCGGCTCGGGCTCGAAGGCGATCGCGTACAGGCCACCGTCCTCGGGGGCGCGTACGCGGCGGCCGGGCGCATATGCGACCGGCTCGAGGTTGATTCCCAGCGCGGCGCCGCCGCTGGCAAAGCCGGGGAATCGTCGCCACGGCCAGGCGACCGGGAGCTCGAGCGTCTCGGTCAGAAACGAGAACAGTGCACGGGGATCAGGCACCCGCACGTTGATGTGGTCAACTCGTCGGACGACCGCTTGCACCAGCAACTCCGTCCCAAGCGTACTCGCGGCGGACGGCTTCCGTCCAGCGACCTGCTGCTACCCTTCGCCGTCGCATGCCGAGCATCAACCAGCTGGTGCGCAAGGGCCGCAACCGCCCGCGCAAGAAGGTGTCCACCCCCGGGCTCAAGTCGAGCCAGGGTGGCAAGCGTCGCCTCGCCGCACCGCAGCGTCGTGGCGTGTGCACGCGCGTCTATACGACCACGCCGAAGAAGCCGAACTCGGCTCTTCGCAAGGTCGCGCGCGTGCGGCTCACCAACCAGATGGAGGTCACGGCCTACATCCCCGGCGAGGGCCACAACCTGCAGGAGCACTCAGTCGTGCTGGTGCGCGGCGGCCGGGTGAAGGACCTGCCGGGCGTCCGCTACAAGGTCGTGCGCGGGACGCTCGACGCCGCCGGTGTGTCCGACCGCAAGAAGGCGCGTTCGCAGTACGGCGTGAAGGCTCCGTAGGTCCCGTCGAGTGCCCCGTCGCGGAGACATCAGCCCCCGCCCGGTCGAGCCGGACAAGGTCTACAACAGCCGCCTCGTGCAGCAGGTGATCAACAAGGTGATGATGGACGGCAAGAAGTCCACCGCGGAGCGCATCACCTACGACGCTCTCGACATCCTCGGCCGCAAGACGGACAAGGAGCCGGTCGAGGCGCTTGAGCATTCGATCAAGACGCTCACGCCCGTGCTCGAGGTCCGCTCGCGCCGCGTCGGCGGCGCCACCTATCAGGTGCCCGTCGAGGTGCCCGCGAGACGCGCGCGCACTCTGGCGGTGCGCTGGTTGGTCGAGTTCGCCCGCCGCCGCCGCGAGAAGTCGATGGCCGAGCGGCTGGCGAACGAGCTGTCCGACGCAGGCGAGCAGCAGGGCGACGCCTACAAGCGCAAGGATGACATCTACCGCATGGCGCAGGCGAACAAGGCCTTCGCGCACTACCGCTGGTAGCTACGTCTGCTCGATGGCAGCTGCGCCGCCCGCCGGGCGGGCCGCTTCCTCGGCCAGCTCGCTCGCCAGCGTCTCGAGGTCGCGCCCGTGCGGCTCGATCCGCACCAGCAGGAAGCCGACGGCGACCAGCAGGGCGGACGCGGCCAGGAACAGGAACGACGGTGCCAGGGCGTCCAGGGTCGCCTCCGGCTCCACCAGGTCCCCCGTTCCGGCCACCAGCGCGATCACCAGCGGGCCGATGATCCGTCCCACGCCGCTGACGGCCCATGCGAGTCCCATCCCATGTGTGCGCAGGCTGGTGGGAAACACCTCGGGGGTGTAGGGGGCCAGGTTGGCGAAGCCGCCGTCCACGAAGAAGGCGGCGGGGATCAGGGCGAGCAGGAACAGCGGAACTCCGGCGACCTCCGTGTCTCCGCTGAAGGCGGCCAGCGCGAGTGACGGAGCGGCGCCGAGCCCCATCAGCAGGCCGCATGTCCGCCGGCCGAGGAGCTGCGGCATGAACGAGAAGAACAGGCGACCGGCGAAGGAGCCGAGTGCCACCAGCAGGAACAGCAGCGCGGCTTCGTCCGCGCTGATGTCGAGGATCCGCTCGAGGAAGGTCGGGCCCCACAGGACCAGCCCGGAAACGGCTATCGAGGCGCCGAGCCACGCGAGGACGGTCACGGTGACGCTGCTGCGATACCGCCACAGGTCCGAGTAGGAGG
>JBOGZM010000171.1:0-2210 GCA_050697255.1 Solirubrobacterales bacterium | reverse complement strand
CCGTGACCTGCTGCTGGTGCTTGCGCGCTGCCTTGCGCCGCTGCTCCTGCTCGTACTTGTACTTCGAGTAGTCGAGCACGCGGCACACCGGCGGGCGCGCCTCTGCGGATATCTCAACCAGGTCGAGGTCCTTCTCGCGCGCGTAGTCGAGCGCGTCCTGCACCTTCACGACGCCGACCTGCTCGCCCTTCTCGTCGATCAGCCGGACCTCGGGCACGCGGATGCGCTCGTTGATGCGCGTGGTGTCCCGCTCGGGCGGGCGCCGATCGAACCTGCGCGGGATCGGCACTAGCTGGTCACGAAGTCGTGGTGCACGTGGTGCGGAGCGGGCGGCGGAGCCGTGGAAGAGAAAGAAAGAGGAAAGGGCACGCGCGCGGGTTTGCCTAGCGCTGTGGTCTGAAAGTGCCCTTCATTCAACGCGAGTATAGCGGGGGCCTCGGCATCAAATGCGCTCACGTGCGATTCGATCGGCAGCCTCCCCGAGCGGCATTAGGCCGAGGTCGCCCTCGCGATGGCGCCGCAAGGAGACGCCCGCCTGCTCCTGCTCGCTGTCGCCGACCACCAGCATGTACGGGACCTTCGCCAGCTCGGCGTCGCGGATCTTCTTGCCGACGGACTCCGAGCGCTGGTCCACATCCGCGCGCACGTCGCGCCCACGCAGCTCCTCCGCCACGCGGCTCGCGTACTCGCCGTGCCGGTCCGCGATCGGCAGCACGCGCGCCTGTACCGGTGCGAGCCACACCGGGAACTCGCCGGCGTGGTGTTCGACCAGGATGCCGAGGAAGCGCTCGATCGAGCCGAGCAGCGCCCGATGCACCATCACGGGTGTGCGCTGCGTGTCGTCCTGTGCGGTGTAGGTGAGATCGAATCGCTCCGGCATGAAGAAGTCGAGCTGGCACGTGCCGCACTGCCACGAGCGACCGAGCGCGTCGGTGATGTGGAAGTCGATCTTCGGACCGTAGAAGGCGCCGTCGCCGGGATTGAGCTTGTAGTCGCGGCCCATCTCCTCGAGCGCCTGCAGGAGCGCCGACTCCGCCATCTCCCACTGCTCGTCCATGCCGATCGACTTCTCCGGTCGCGTCGAGAGCTCGACGCGCGCGTCCTCGAAGCCGAACCGCGCATACAGCTCGTCGATCGCCTCCGTGATGTCGCGCACCTCGCCCACGATCTGATCCTCCGTGCAGTAGACGTGCCCGTCGTCCTGGGTGAACGCGCGCACGCGCAGCAGCCCGTGAAGGACGCCCTCGCGCTCGTTGCGGGTGCAGAGGCCGAACTCGGCCAACCTCAGCGGGAGGTCCCGGTAGGAGCGGCGCTGCGACCCGTAGACCAGGCAGGCGCCGGGGCAGTTCATGGGCCTGACCGCGTACTGGCGCCGGTCCTCCCCCTCGCCGGACTGCGTGAAGAACATGTTCTCGCGGTAGTTGTCCCAGTGGCCGGAGCGCTTCCAAAGCTCCACGTCCAGGATGTGCGGCGTGCGGATCTCCTGGTAGCCGCGGCGAACGAGCTGCTCACGCACGACGCGCTGCATCTCGTTCACCACCGTCACGCCGTTGGGCAGGTAGAAGGGCATGCCCGGGGATTCCTCGCGCAGGATGAACAGCCCCAGCTGCGGCCCCAGCCGGCGGTGGTCGCGCGCACGCGCCTGTTCGAGCATCTCGAGGTGACGCTCGAGGTCCTGCTTGGAGAGGAACGCCGTGCCGTAGATGCGGGTCAGCATCTTGTTGCGCTCGTCGCCGCGCCAGTACGCGCCCGCCAGCGACAGCAGCTTGAACGCCTGGATGCGCCCGGTGGACGGCGCATGCGGACCGCGGCACAGGTCGATGAAGGGGCCGTTCCGGTAGAGCGACACCGTCTCCACCCCCTCGCCGGCGACCAGGTCGCGGATCAGCTCCACCTTGTAGTCCTGATCTTGAGCCGCGAATCGCTGCTCGGCCTCCGACGGATCGACATCAGCTCGTTCGAATGGCTCGTCGGCCGCGATGTGCTCGCGCATGCGCTCCTCGATGCGGGCGAGGTCCTCGTCGGAGACCTTCACGTCCTCGGGGAACTCGAAGTCGTAGTAGAAGCCGTTCTCGATCGGGGGGCCGATCGAGACCTTGGTCCCCGGATAGAGCTCCATCACCGCGGTCGCCATCACGTGCGCGGCGTCGTGGCGGATCAGGTCGAGCGCCTCGGGGCTGCCGTCCGTCACGACCTCGACGCGCTCCCCG
>JBOGZM010000170.1:0-12498 GCA_050697255.1 Solirubrobacterales bacterium | reverse complement strand
GAGCAGGCGGTGAGGATCGACGGCCGCTTTCAGGTCGCCCCGAACGGTCAAGGCCGCCTGCTCGTCATGAAGCAGCCGGTTGGGCCCTGCTACCTGATCACGCCGTGGAACTTCCCTGCGGCGATGGCGACGCGGAAGATCGGGCCGGCGGTGGCCGCCGGCTGCACGATGGTGCTGAAGCCGGCCAGCCTGACCCCGCTGAGCGCGCTCGCCGTTGCCGGGATCCTGAAGGAGGCGGGCCTGCCGGGCGGAGTGCTGAACGTGATCAACAGCTCGAGCTCCAGCGAGGTGTCGAAGCCGATCATCGGTGACTTCCGTTTGCGCAAGCTGAGCTTCACCGGCTCGACGGAGGTGGGCCGCAAGCTCGTCGAGCAGTCGGCGCAGCAGCTCCTGCGGGTCTCGATGGAGCTGGGGGGCAACGCGCCGTTCCTGGTCTTCGACGACGCGGACGTGGAAGCCGCGGTCGAGGGTGCGCTGATCGCGAAGATGCGCAACATCGGCGAGGCCTGCACGGCCGCGAACCGGTTCTACGTGGCCGAGCCCATCGCCGCTGAGTTCGCCCAGCGGATGGCCGACCGCATGAGCGCGATGAAGGTCGGGCGCGGCACCGAGGAAGACGTGAAGGTCGGCCCGCTGATCAACGAGGAGCAGCGCTCCAAGGTGGAGGAGCTGGTGCAGGACGCGCTCCAGAAGGGCGCGCAGAAGCTGGTCGGCGGCGAGCGCCTGGACGGGTCGGGCTACTTCTACCCACCGACCGTGCTGGCCGACGTGCCCGACGACGCGCGGCTGCTGAAGGAGGAGATCTTCGGCCCCGTGGGCCCGATCCGCGCCTTTTCCTCTGATGACGACGCGATCGCGCAGGCCAACGACACCGAGTTCGGCCTCGTCGCGTACCTCTACACGCGCGACCTCGGGCGCGCCTTCCGGGCGATGGAGCGGCTCGAGTACGGGATGGTGGGGCTCAACCAGGGCATGGTGTCCAACCCGGCCGCGCCCTTCGGCGGCATCAAGCATTCGGGGTTCGGCCGTGAGGGCGGCTACGAGGGCATCCAGGAGTACCTGGAGACGAAGTACTGCGCTCTCACGCCGTGACCGCGCTCGACCCCGTGTCCGAGGCCCCGCTCGGCGACTCGCCCGCCGGCCGCGCAGCGGAGACCGACGGCTGGTTCATCGTCAACGTCGCCGAGGCCGCCGGCATGCACACCGATCGGTTCGGCGCCGCGTGCCGGTTCGAGGTCGCCGCGGCGCGCTTCCCGGAGTTCGGCATCAACGTGCGGGTCCTGGAGCCGGGACGGCCCAACTGCCTCTATCACCGCGAGGACGCGCAGGAGGCCTTCCTCGTCCTGAGCGGCGAGTGCATCGCGGTGGTCGAGGAGCAGGAGCGCCGCATGCGCGCCGGTGACTTCCTCTACACGCCGCCCGGCACCGCCCACGTCCTCGTCGGGGCCGGTGAGGAGCCGTGCGCGATCCTGATGGTCGGCACGCGCAAGGACCCGGAGGAGCTGCTCTACCCGGTCAGCCCGGCTGCCGCGCGCCACGGGGCGTCGGTGGAGCGAGAGACCAGCGACGAGGAGGCGGCATACGCGGGAGTCCAGGCTCAGCCCGGTCCGCTCGGACGGCTGCCCTGGTAGACGAAGTTTCGCCCGGCGCCAATAGGCTTAGAGAGACCCCTACTGGAGGAACCGAAGTGAGCGTCATGCACGAGCTCTGGGGCGCGGAGACGCGCAAGGCCGTCGAGAACTTCCCCGTCTCCGGGGAGCGGGTGCCGGCGCCCGTGATCCACTGGCTGGGCCGCATCAAGGCGGCGGCCGCGCGCGTGAACGCGGAGCTGGGCCTGCTGGACGCCGGGCTCGGCGAGCGCATCGCTGCGGCGGGCGACGAGGTGGCGGCCGGGGAGCACGACGACCAGTTCCCGGTCGACGTGTTCCAGACCGGCTCGGGCACGTCTTCGAACATGAACGCGAACGAGGTGATCGCGGCGCTCGCCGGTGACGGGGCCCACGCAAACGACCACGTGAACATGGGCCAATCCTCGAACGACGTGTTCCCGTCCGCCGTGCACCTGGCCGCTCTCGGCGAGGTGCGCTCCAAGCTGCTCCCGGCGCTCGAGGAGCTCGAGCGCGCGCTGACGGCGAGGGCGAGGGAGTTCGCGGACGTCGTCAAGTCCGGCCGCACGCACCTGATGGATGCCGTGCCGGTGACCCTCGGACAGGAGTTCAGCGGGTATGCCGCCCAGATTCGCCTCGGCGGGGCACGGATCGAGGACGCGCTCGGGCGCGTGGCCCAGATCCCGCTGGGCGGGACGGCGACGGGCACGGGCCTCAACACCCACCCGGAGTTCGCCGTGCGGGTGCGCGAGCGCCTGGCACGCGACACCGGCCTGGAGATCCGCCCGCCCGAGGACCCGTTCGAGGCCCAGGGGAACCGCGACGCCCTCGTGGAGCTGTCGGGCGCGCTGAAGGTGTTGGCGGTGTCTCTGACGAAGATCGCCAACGACATCGCCTGGATGGGCTCCGGCCCGCGCACCGGCCTCGCGGAGCTGGTCCTCCCCGAGCTCCAGAAGGGCTCCTCGATCATGCCGGGAAAGGTCAACCCCGTGGTTCCCGAGGTCGTGCTGCAGGTCGGTGCGCAGGTGATCGGCAACGACACCGCGATCACCCTCGCCGGCACCCAGGGCAACTTCGAGCTGAACGTGCGCGTGCCGCTGATCGCACACAACCTGCTGGACCAGTTCCGCCTGCTGACCAACGCCGCGACCCTCTTCCGCGAGAAGTGCATCGAGGGCATCGAGGTGAACCGCGAGATGACCACGCGCCACGCGGAGGCGACGCTCGCGTCCGCCACCGCGCTCAACCCGCACATCGGCTACGACCGCGCGACCGAGATCGTCAAGGAGGCCGCGGCCACCGGCAAGACGGCCCGGGAGGTCGCGCGCGAGAAGGGCGTCGACGAGAAGACCCTGAAGGAGGCGCTCGACCTCGTCCGGATGGCGAAGGGGAACCTCGGCTAGAGGGCGCCCGTCCCGGCGGTTCGCGGGGAGGCCGCTTCGTCCGGCTCCACGCCTACCGTCACGGTTGGTGGCCGACCTCTCCGCGCTGCTCCAGGACCCGCTCGCGCACCGCGCGCTGGACGCGCTGGTGCGGGCCGAGACGCGCGTGACCCGCTCGCTCGGGCACGAGATCGAGCGCCGCGGGCTCTCGCCCACGGCCTTCTCGATGCTGGTCGTGCTGGAGTCGGCCGGCGGGTCGCTGGAGCTGCGCACGCTGCGCCAGCGCCTGTCGCTCAGCAAGGCGAACGCGAGTGAGGTCAGCTCCGCGCTCGAGGCGCGCGGCCTCGTCGTGCGGGCGCGCAACGCGCTCGACCGCCGCGCGCTCACGCTGACGGTCGCCGAGCCGGGCCGGAGGATCGTCGAGGAGCTGTTCCCCGGTCACGCGCGCCGGGTGCGCGACGCCTTCACGCCGCTCGACGAGCAGGAGAAGCGCGAGCTCGCGCGGCTGTGTCGCAAGCTCGAGCGCGCGGCCTGACCGGTCAGCTCAGCCCCACGAGCGCAGGGGCGGAACCGGCGGCTCGGCGCTCGATCAGCTCGTCATACAGCCGGGTGAGCGTCGCGACGTGCTCGTCGATGGTCTTCACCGGGGGGATGCGGTCGCGCAGCCGGTACCAGAGGCGCGGGGCCATCGCGGCCCGCTCGATCGTCTGCGCCAGGCTGGCCGGGTCCGCGACGCGGAAGTGGAGGCCGTCGACCTCGTGCAGCACCTTCTCGGCCATGCCGCCGATGTCGCTGCAGATCACGGGTCGCCCGTGCTGGAACGCCTCGCGGATCACCAGCGGCGAGTTCTCCCACCAGACGGAGGGCACCACGACCCAATCGATCTCGCTCATCAGCCGCGGGAGGTCGCGGTCGTGGTCGTAGGGGCCGGCCCAGGTGACGGTGGCGGCCGTGGCGTCGAACAGCCGGTCCAGCTCCCGCTGCATGTCGGGCGGCTGCTCGGAGTAGTTGGCGCCGTGGACCCACAGGTGGCCGTCGAAGCCCGGGCCGAGCCTCTCCATGGCCCGCAGGAGCACGTCGATCCCCTTGAACGGGGTCATGACGCCGAAGAACGCGAACCGGTTGCGCGGGTCGCGGTCCGGGACGTCGATGCGCCGGGCGGCCGGGAAGCCATGGTCCTCGAACAGGATGCGATCCCGCGGGATTCCCCAGTCCACGTAGCGCTCGAGCAGGAAGCGGCTCGGCGCGATGAACATGTCCACCTCGGAGAACTGCGACTGGATCAACTGCCGCCTGAGGAAGAACGCCTGGGGCGGGATCTCGGGGTAGCACTGGTGGCAGCGGCGCGGGGAGGCCTCGAGACACAGCTCGCCGCCGAAGGTCCGCACCAGCTGACCGTAGTGGTTGCAGATCGGGAGGTACTCGTGCAGCGTGTGCACGATCGGCACGTGGGGCAACATCCGCCGGACGAGCCCCAGCAGCTCGGTACCCACCCAAAGCATGTGCTGCACGTGGACCACGTCGGGCCGCTGCGCACGCAGGACCTCGGCGATGCGCTCGGTGTAGACGCGCTTGTCGCGCGCGGTCATGAGGAACTTGTCGTATTCGTCCTCCCCGACCTGCACGAGCAGCTGGTTCGGGTCTCCGGGCACCGCGCCGACCTGCTGTCCCTCGCGGAGGCCCAGCTCGGAGGCGGACTCGGGGCCGACCCGCGCCAGCAGCAGCGGCTCCCAGTCCGGAGACTCCCGCAGGGTCTCGTAGACGTTCAGCGTGTAGGCCTCGGTGCCACCCGGCTGGACGGCCGGATGGTTGTGCAGTACGAACAGGACCCGCTTTGCTGCCACGCCAGAGCGAGGATAGCCGCCGTGGTCGCGGCCTAGAATCACCCCCTCATGCCGCGCTACCGCCCCGTGGACACCGATCAGAGCTTCCCCGCGCTCGAGCAGGAGGTGCTCGCGCGCTGGCGCGAGCGGGACGTCTTCCACGAGACGCTCAGGCGCCGCGAGGGGGCGCCGCTGTTCGTCTTCTACGAGGGGCCGCCGACCGCCAACGGGGCGCCCGGAGCGCACCACGTCCTGTCGCGGGTCTTCAAGGACATCTTTCCCCGCTACAAGACGATGCGGGGATACCAGGTCCCCCGCAAGGCCGGGTGGGACTGTCACGGGCTGCCGGTCGAGCTGGAGGTAGAACGCCAGCTCGGCATCGGGTCGAAGCAGGAGATCGAGCGGTACGGGATCGCCGAGTTCAACCAGCGCTGCCGCGAGTCGGTCTTCTCCTACGTGGAGGAGTGGAACCGGCTGACCGAGCGCATCGGGTTCTGGATCGACCTCGATGACGCCTACGTGACGCTCGCGAACGAGTACATCGAGTCGGTGTGGTGGGCGCTGAAGCGGATCTGGGACGACGATCTCCTGTACGAGGGACACAAGGTCGTGCCCTACTGCCCTCGCTGCGGGACCGCGCTGTCCTCACACGAGGTGGCGCTCGGGTACCACGAAGTCGTCGACCCGTCGATCCACGTGCGCTTCCCGGTCTCCGAGCCACGCGGGCCGCTCCAGCCCGGCGACGCGCTGCTGATCTGGACCACGACCCCGTGGACCCTCGTATCGAACGCCGCGGTCGCGATCGACCCCGAGCTGGAGTACGTCCGCGCCCGCGCCGGCGATCAGGTGCTGGTGGTCGCCGCCGCCCGGGTCGAGGCCGTGCTCGGCGAGGGCGCGGAGATCCTGGGCCGGTTCCCGGGCACCGAGACCGTTGGCACTCGGTACGAGCCGCCCTTCCCCTTCATCCCAGCGGAGGAGTACGGCTCGCTCGGGCACACCGTGCTGGCGGCCGACTTCGTCAGTGCGGAGGACGGCACGGGCCTGGTGCACACCGCGATCGCGTTCGGCGAGGACGACTTCCGCCTCGGTGAGCAGTACGGCCTGAACGTGGTCAATCCGGTGCGCGCGGACGGCACCTACGACGAGCGGCTCGGCCCCTACGCGGGGCGCTTCGTGAAGGACGCCGACCCGGACCTGATCGCCGACCTCGACGCCCGCGGGCTGCTGTTCCGGGCCGAGCAGTACGAGCATCCCTATCCGCACTGCTGGCGCTGCGACACGCCGCTGCTCTACTACGCCAAGGCGAGCTGGTACATCCGCACGACTGCCCGCAAGGACGAGTTATTGGCGGCCAACGAGTCCATCGAGTGGTACCCCTTCCACATCAAGCACGGCCGCTTCGGGAAGTGGCTCGAGAACAACGTCGACTGGGCGTTGTCGCGCGAGCGCTACTGGGGCACGCCGCTGCCGGTGTGGCGCTGCGAGGAGGGGCACGTGCACTGCGTGGGTTCGATCGCCGAGCTGCGCGACCTGGCGGGCGGCGTTCCCGATGACCTGCACAAGCCCTACATCGACGACGTGACCTTCTCCTGTCCGGAGTGCGGGGAGGAGATGCGGCGGGTGCCGGACGTGATCGACGCGTGGTTCGACTCGGGCGCAATGCCGTTCGGACAGTTCCACTACCCGTTCGAGAACAAGGAGCTGTTCGAGCAGCGCTTCCCGGCCGACTTCATCTGCGAGGCGCTCGACCAGACCCGCGGCTGGTTCTACTCGCTGCTCGTGGAGGGCGTGTTGCTGTTCGACCGCGCGAGCTACAAGAACGTGCTCTGCCTGGGCCTGATCCTGGATCCGGACGGCCAGAAGATGTCGAAGAGCCGAGGCAACGTGGTCGCGCCCTGGGAGGTGATCGAGCGCCACGGCGCCGATGCCTTCCGGTGGTACTACTTCACCTCCCAGCAGCCGTGGTCGGGGTATCGCTTCTCGCTCGAGGCGGTCGGCGAGAGCGTGCGCAAGTTCCTGCTCACGCTGTGGAACACGTACGGCTTCTACGTGCTGTACGCGAACGTCGAGGGGCTCGACCACGAGGCTCACGACATCGCGCCCGCGGACCGGCCGGCGCTCGACCGCTGGGCGCTCTCGCGGCTGCAGAACACCATCGACACGGTGCGCGACGAGCTCGACGCATACGACACCACCTCGGCCGGCCGTGCGATCGCGACCTTCGTGGACGATCTCTCGAACTGGTACGTGCGCCGCTCACGCAGACGCTTCTGGCGCAGCGGCGATGACGGCGAGCAGGAAGGTGTGGCGGCCTACCTCACGCTGCACGAGTCGCTCGTGACCGTGTCCAGGCTGCTCGCCCCCTTCACGCCCTTCGTGGCGGACGAGATCTACGCCAACCTCGACGGCCGCGAGCCCTCCGTGCACCTGTGCGACTTTCCGGAGCCCGACGAGAGCCTGATCGACCGCGGGCTGGAGACCGACATGGCGGTCGCGCGCCGCACCGTGGAGCTGGGCCGCGCGGCGCGCAGCCAGGCGAAGGTCAAGGTGCGCCAACCGCTGCCCGAGGCCGCGGTGGTCGCAAACGAGCGCGAGCGCAGGGCGATCGAGCGGCTCGAGGACCTGGTGCTCGAGGAGCTGAACGTGAAGACGATCAGATACGTGAGCGAGGCCGAGGAGCTGGTCGACCACGAGGTGAAGCCCAACTTCCGGGCGCTGGGGCCGCGCTTCGGCTCACGCATGCCGGAGGTGACGAAGGCGGTCTCGGAGCTCGACCCGGCCGAGGTCGCCGCCTGCTTCGATCGCGGCGAGAGCGTGACCATCGACGTCGGCGGCAACGAGGAGTCGCTGGGCCCCGAGGAGCTCTCGCTCGTGATGCTCCCGCGCGGCGGGTACCAGCTCGAGCGCCAGGCCAACTACGCCGTCGCGCTGAAGGTCGACGTCGACGAGGAGCTGCAACGCGAGGGCGCGGCGCGCGAGGTCGTGCATGCGATCCAGATCGCCCGCAAGGGTGCGGGCCTGCAGGTCGAGGACCGCATCGAGCTGACCCTGTTCGGGGACGACGTGCTGCTCGAGGCCGTGCGCGAGCACGCCGACTACGTGACCGGGGAGACGCTTGCCGCGAGCCTCACGTTCGACGGCGCCCGGGCCGAGGGCCTGCACACCGAGACGGCGCGAATCGACGGATCAGAGCTCGGGATCGCGCTGCGGCGCGCCCTTTAGATCCGGGGCTTGAGCTCGACGGCGTCGCCCTCCGCAGACGTAGGGGGAGTCGGTGCAGCCGGCGAGGGGGGCGGAGCCCCCCGTGGTAACGGTTCCTCCGGGCCGGCGAGGGCGATGTCGACCGTGGCACGGTTCTCGTGCGCTGCCTCGATCTCGCGCACGTAGATCTCCTCCGTCAGGATCACCGCCGCGGAGATGATCGGGACGGCCACGAACAGTCCCACGACGCCGAAGAGCTGACCCACCACCACCACGCCGATCGCGATCAGCGCCGGGTGCAGGCGCGTGGTCCGCGACATCACGACCGGGATGATGATGTTCCCCTCGATCTGCTGCACGAGGATGTACACGGCGAGCACCGCAAGCGCCTTGCCGGGCGAGTCGGTGAGCGCGAACAGCACGGGTGGGATTGCGCCGACGATCGCTCCGAAGTAGGGCACGACCACGAGCAGCGCCGTCAGCACCGCGAACAGGATCGCGAAGTCGAGCCCGATGATCGACAGCCCGATGTAGAGCAGCGTGCCCGAGATGAACATGTCGAACGCGACGCCCTGCATCCAACCGATCCACGCTCCGCGCAGCCGGTCCATCACAACCCGCGCGTGGCGGCGGCGGGCAGGTGGCACGAGGCGCAGAGCGCCGTCCACCAGGGGCTGCGGGCGCACCGCCATGTAGTAGGCGGTGATCAGGATCACGACCAGAGCGGCGAACACTCCGGCCAGACCGAGCCCGATCGCGGTGATCGGGCCGATCAGCCGCTCGGGGTCGTCGGTGTAGCCACGCAGGAAGTCCTGGATGTCGTTGCCGACCTCGCTGGGCCGGTCGCCCGTGATGTCCCCGATCGTGACCTCGAGGTCGTGGACGATTCCCGGCACGTCGTCCACGAACTCGTTCGTCTGGTCGATGAACGTCGGGATGATGAGCGCCAGGATCCCGGCCACGACTGCCAGGCCGGCAAGCAACGTCAGCAGGGCCCCGACCGGGCGCGGCACGCCGTGCCGCTGGAGTCGCGTGGCGCCCGCCGACAGCGGGATGGCGATGATGATCGTCATCAGGACGGCCAGCATCAGCGTCGCAAGCTGCCGGAACAGCAGCCCGAGCACCAGCAGCACGGCAGCAAGCAGGACTGCCTTGTAGGCGACCGGTGCCGGGTGCGTATCGGGCATGGCTAAAGCATCCCCGTTTTCGAAAGAATCGGCCGGAGGCCGGCGTGCTTATGCCAGCGCCGGCAGCTCCAGCTCCGCTTCAATGCGCGCCTTCGGCTGAGCGCCGATCAGCTTCTTGATCACCTGTCCCTGCTTGAACAGGATCATGGTCGGGATCGAGAGCACCTCGTACTTCACGGCGGTCTGCTGGTTCTCGTCCACGTTGAGCTTCACGACCCTCAGGTCCTCGCGCTCGCCGTTGATCTCCGCCAGCACCGGACTGACCACGCGGCAGGGGCCGCACCACGGCGCCCAGAAGTCCACCAGCACGGCGGTCTCTGACTCCAGGACCTCCACGTCGAAAGTGCTGTCCGTAACATCGTTGACTTGACCTGCCACAGTGCCCCTTTCCGGTCTGACGGTCGGCGAAGCCGCTTGCGGGTTTTCTACCCCATAGTCTAGACAGGAGTCACTTCATTACTTGAAGCTTTGCGTGTGGGCACGCGCTGGGTGCGCAGGATGGGAATCATCCACATCGCCTCGAGGACGATCCGGCGCGACATCTTGCTCTGGCCCACGCGCCGGTCCGTGAACACGATCGGGATCTCCCTGACGCGGAAGCCGAGCTCGAGCGCGCGGTACGTGAGCTCGACCTGAAAGGCGTAGCCCTGCGACCGGATGCGACTCAGGTCGAGCGCCTCCAGCACCTCGCGTCTGAAGCACTTGAAGCCGCCGGTCAGGTCGCGCACCGGCAGGCCGAGCACCGTGCGGGCGTACCAGCAGCCACCGCGGCTCACGAACGTGCGCAGCCGGCCCCAGTTCCGGATCCCCCCGCCGGTCACGTATCGAGAGCCGAGCACCAGGTCGGCCTCGGCCGCCGCCTCGATCATCTGCGGCAGGTAGGACGGGTCATGGGAGAAATCGGCGTCCATCTCGAGCACCAGCGCGGCCCCCTCGCGGAGCGCCACGTCGAAGCCGGCCAGGTAGGCCTGCCCCAGCCCCTCCTTGCGCGGGCGGTGCAGAACCCTCACATGCGGGTCCTCCCGGGCCAGGCGGTCGGCAACCTCGCCCGTCCCGTCAGGAGACGAGTCGTCCACCACCAGGATCGTGTGGTCGGCGACGGCCTCGGCCAGCTCGGAGCGCACCGCGCCCACGAGCGGCTCGAGGTTGTCGCGCTCGTTGTAGGTGGGCAGGACGACCCAGACCGGGCCGGGGTCAGCGCGCTCGAGCATCGCGGCAGTATCCCGCGTCAATGCGTACGCAAGCCGCGTCTATGTTGTGGGGCGATGACCAACGCCGAGATCGCCGCCGCGCTCGACGAGCTCGGCGACCTCTACGAGCTGGACGGCGCCGTGATCTACAGGGTCGTTGCGTACCGGGAGGCCGCCAAGGCGATCCGCGACTCCCCGGTGTCGGTGGCGCAGCTCGCGCGTGAGGGTCGCGCGACCGAGCTGCGCAACGTCGGGAAGACGCTCCAGGAGAAGATCCAGGCGCTGCTGGAGACGGGGGACATCCCGGCGGCGGTCAAGCTGCGGTCCAAGTTCCCCGGGGAGCTGGTGCAGTTCACCCACATCCCCGGCCTCGGCCCCAAGACCGCGCGCAGGATCCACGACGAGCTGGGCATCTCAACGCTGGAGGAGCTGCGCGACGCGGCCGAGCAGGAGCGCCTGCGGTCCGTCTCGGGGCTGGGGCCGAAGGCGGAGCAGAACATCGCCCGCGCGCTGGCGCGGCTAGAGGAGGAGGGGCCCGCCGAGCGGCTGCTGCTGTCGGCGGTGCTCGCGATCGGCGAGCAGATCGTCACGCACCTGCGTTCCCACCCGGCCGCGGACCGCGTCGAGATCGCCGGCAGCGCGCGCCGTATGACCGATACCTGCAAGGACCTGGACATCGTTGCGACGGCCACCGACCCGGCGGCCCTCACCCGGGCCTTCACCGAGATGCAGCTGCTCGGGTCGGTCGGCTCGGGCGGGGACGCGGCCGCGCGGGGAGTCACCCACAACGGCTTGCGGATCGACTTTCGAGTCGTGGAGCCCGATCAGTACGGCAACGTGCTCCAGCACCTGACCGGCTCCAAGCAGCACAACGTCGAGTTGCGCGAGTACGCGGTCCGCCGCGGTCTGCACGTGAGCGAGTACGGCGTCGAGGAGGAGGAGTCGGGGAAGGTGCACCGCTGCCCGGCAGAGGAGGAGGTGTACGCCGTGCTCGGACTGCCGTTCATCGAGCCCGAGCTGCGTGAGGGGCGCGGCGAGCTCGCGGCCGCGCGGGAGGGAACGCTGCCCGAGCTGGTGACCGAGTCGGACCTGCGCGGGGACCTGCACTGCCACACGACCCTCTCCGACGGGCGCAGCTCACTCGAGGACATGGCTCGCACGGCGCAGGAGCGGGGCTATGAGTACCTCGCGGTGACCGATCACTCCGCCTCGCACGGCTTCGGCAACGACGTCCAGGCGGACGAGCTGCTGCGGCAGGTCGGGCGCGTGCGCGAGCTGAACGAGCGGCTCGACGGGTTCCGCGTGCTGGCCGGCTCGGAGGTGAACATCGACCCCGACGGCTCGCTCGACTACGACGACGACGTGCTCGCGGAGCTGGACTGGGTCGTCGCCTCGGTGCACACGTCGTTCAGGATTGGCGAGCAGGGCATGACCGAGCGCATGATGGCCGCGATGGACCACCCCCTCGTGGACGCGATCGGCCATCCGACCGGCCGGCTGATCCTGCGCCGCGACCCCTATGCGGTCGACGTCGAGCGGGTGGTCGAGCACGCGGCCAGGACCGGCACCATGCTCGAGATCAACGCGAACCCGGACCGCCGCGACCTGTCGGACGTGCACGCCCGGCTGGCGGCGGAGGCAGGCGCGATGATCGTGATCGACTCGGACGCGCACAGCGCGCGCACGCTGAGCGTGATCCGCTACGGCGTCGCGACCGCGCGGCGGGGATGGCTGACAAGGGAGAACGTCGCCAATACGCGCCCGTGGAGGGAGTTGGCGAAGCTCCGCAAGCGGAACCTCAGGGCTGGCCGGCGCCGTTGACGCCGGTCAGGCGCCGCAGCCCCGCGGTGCGCACCAGCTCGATCGCGCGGAAGGGGGAGGTCGGCTCGACGTAGAAGCGCACGCCGTCGCGCTCCTCGATGGCCGTCACCGCGAGCTCCTGCTTGCGCCACGCCAGCGCGATCAGGATCGCGCCGCCGGCGATCACGGCCGAGACCTGGGGGAACAGCCACGACAGGCCGGCCGCCACGACCGTCGAGAGGGCCACCGGCCAGAGCCGGTTGAGCATCACCGCCACCGGCCGGATCTCGGGCAGCGCATGGGTCGCG
>JBOGZM010000169.1:0-2874 GCA_050697255.1 Solirubrobacterales bacterium | reverse complement strand
TCTTCGAAGAGTCGACCCGGAGCCTGTTCCCCTCCGATCTGTACATCCAGCCCGGCGATCAGCCGCCGGTCGTGAACGAGGACCTCGGCGCCGAGATGTGCGGCTTCTACCGTGAGATCGGGATCTTTGCCCACGAGGACCCGGTGCGGCGTACGGTCGACCGGCTGGAGCGGCTCGACCCGCGATGGGTGCACGCGATGCACGGCGGGACGCTGACCGGCGAGATCCTGCCCCGCTACACGCGTGCGCTGCGCGAGGAGCGGTTCGCGTTCCAGGGCAAGACCCTCGGGCGCCCGATCGAGGGGATGGCGGAGCCGGCCATGGCGGGCGGCTAGCGCCGTCAGGGCCGCCATCCACGTGGATGGCTGCCCAGTTTTGGTGGCGTATGGGCGCCACAACCGCGCAGCGACGGGTGAATCGCCGTTTACCCAACCGGGTAAGCGGGGATCACCCGAACGTGAAGCGTCGGTGGTTGGGGAGGATCGCGCTGGGCATCGCGCTGCTCGCGGCGCCGCCGTCCGCCTCCGCGGGGGTCGTCCCGCTGGTCGGCTCCCTGCACGAGCACTCCGGCTACTCGGACGGCTGGCCCGGCTCGCGCCCGCAGGCCTACTTCGACTCCGGCCGGTCCTTCGGGCTCGACTTCATGGGCGGGTCCGAGCACTCCGACAACGCCGACCTGCCGATCGTCGCGAGCGAGTACTGCCTCGACCCGCTGGTCGCGCCCCAGTGTGCGCTGGCAGACCCGGTCGAGCCACTCAACTCCTTCCGCAAGTGGGACGCGGCGCTGGAGCAGGCGCGGGCCGCCTCCACCCCCACCTTCACCGCCTTCCGCGGCTTCGAGTGGACCTCGGACCGCTTCGGCCACATCAACGTCTACTTCTCACGGCACGACGCGAATGCCAAGGGCGACGGCGGCTACGCGACGATGGAGGCGTTCTACTCGTGGTTCACGCGCGCCGCATCCCTCGGCGGCGGCTCGGACGGGCTCGCGACCTTCAACCACCCCGGCGCGAAGTCACTGTCCGGCGACGACCCCGGCTTCAACTGGAACGACCTCGCCCACGTGCCCGAGGCGGACGCCCGCATGGTGGGCATCGAGGTGTTCAACGACAACGACGAGTTCGCGGGGCCGGGTCGGGGTGGGGGCTACGCCGCGGGGGCGTACGCGCACGCGCTCGACCGCGGATGGCACCTGGGCGCGGTCGGCGCCGAGGACCTCGGCCATCGCCGCAGCGACGACTGGGGCGGTCCGGGCTGGCCCAAGACCGTGATCCTCGCCGAGGACCGCTCGGAGCCCGCGCTCAAGGCCGCCATGCTCGCGCGCCGCTTCTACGCGATCCGCCGGCCGGGCATCAGCCTCGCCTACACCGCGGACGGGCGCCCGATGGGATCCCGCCTCACACGCACGGAGGGCAGGCCGCTCAAGGTGCGCGCGACCATCAACGACCCGGCCGCGAGCCTCCAGCTCGTCACGAGTGGCGGGAGGGTCGTCGCAAGCGGCCTCGGGAGCCTCGCCGCGAACCCGAAGGCCTCGGGGTCCGACCGCTACTACTTCATCCGCGCGCTCGGCGCGCAGGGCGACCCGATCGCCTACTCGAGCCCCGTCTGGGTGACTGCGCTGCCCCGCTCGGGACCGGACGGCGGCGAGTGGCTGGCCGGTGACCTGCACGTGCACAGCTGCTTCTCGCACGACGCGTACTGCCCGCCGAACGACGACAACACCGGACCGGACGAGTTCTACACGCTCGGGCTCGATGTCGGCCAGCGGTTCCTCGAGGCCTCGGCGCGCGGACTCGACTACCTCGCGATCACGGACCACAACGACGTGCGCTCCTCCGCCGACCCGGACTTCGGCAGCTTCGGGGTGGTGGGGATCCCCGGCTACGAGAATTCGCTCCAGGGCCACGCGCAGATGCTCGGGGCGTCCCGGCTCTACGAGAAGGGGGACAGCTCCGCCGCGGCCGTCAACGCGATGGCGCAGGCACTGCGCGCCGACGGCGGCGCCCTCCAGGCAAACCACCCCGCGGACGGGATCGAGCAGCCGTTCGACTCCTGCGACGACACCGGCGTGCTCGACTGGGAGTACGCCTACGACGTGCGGCCCGACACGCTCGAGGTCTGGAACGTGACCAGCTCGATCCAGGTCGCCGAGCGCTACTGGGAGTGCTGGCTCGAGCGGGGCGCCCGCCTGGGCGCGACCGGGGGCAGCGACTCCCACTGGCTCTCGACCGTGGCCGTGCAGGGAGTCGGCAACCCCACCACCTGGGTGTTCGCGCGCGACCGCAGCCGGGAGGCGATCCTCGAGGCGATCCGCTCAGGTCGCACCAGCGTGGGACGGATCCCCCCGGGGCAGGGCGGCGGGCCGTTCCTGCTCGAGGCCGACGGGGACGGCGACGGCAGCTTCGAGTCGACCGTCGGCGACACGGTGCGGCCCGGATCGCAGATGCGCGTCCGGGCGAGCGGGCTGCCGGCGGCCGGGCTCGTGAAGGTGCGGGCTAACGGCGCCCCGCTGGTCGACGAGGCCCTGCTGGGGCCGGGCGGCGAGCTGCGCTTCCGGGCGCCGGAGCAGGGCGGCTGGGTGCGAGCCAACCTCCTGCTCGCCCCGAGCGAGAGCCAGGGCGCTCCCGGCTGCGATCCGAACGGCGCCCCGATCACGACCTGCGCCTACGACTACCTGACGGCAGCCGTCACCTCGCCGATCTACCTCGGCCGCTAGCTCCGCGCCACCGCGACCACCTCGCCGCCGGTCACCTGCCGCAGCTCCTCCCCGGACACGGGGAAGACGGCGTGCGGCGTGCCGGCCGCCGCCCAGATCGGGTCGAACGCGAGCAGCCGTTCCTCGATCAGCGTCCTGATCGGCTCGGCGTGCCCGAC
>JBOGZM010000168.1:0-3396 GCA_050697255.1 Solirubrobacterales bacterium | reverse complement strand
CCGTTGCGTGAGCATTCTTGATTCGCATGGCTGAGTTCCTTTCCACACAGAGCCAGTCATGGAACATCGGCCTCCATACGTTCAGAGGCCGTGTCGCACCCCCCGATCTTCGAAGTGCTCGGTCCGGGCGCACGATGGGTGAGACTGGACACCGCGGCGTGGGAGCACATCACTGGGAACCACCCCGAGATGGAAGCGTTCATAGGCGAGATCGCGGTTGCGATCTCCAGTCCTGACGCAATAGAGCCTGACCCCTGGCCTGGCCGTGAGCGCTTCTTCAGTCGTGGCGTTGGGCCGTCCGTCTGGCTTCGCGTCGTCGTAGACTTCGCCCGCGAGCCGGCGAGGGTCGTTACCGCGTTTGGTACGCGAAAGGGTCCCGCGAGGCACTGAGCTGAATGCAGGTCAAGATCGGAAACCTCACCTTCGATCACGCGCGGTATGACTCCGCCGGCGACGTCCTCTACCTGCACGTCGGTGAGCCGCGTCCGGCCGCATACAGCGACGAGACACCGGAGGGCCATGTCGTGCGCCACGATGACTCCGGGAACGTGATCGGGCTGACCCTCATCAGCGCGAAGCGCTTCCTGGACCGCGACGGCGAGATCGTCGTGACCATGCCGGAAACGCAGCACGTTCCGGCGGCTGCCGTAGAGGCTCTTCTGGCCGCCTGACCAGCCGAAGAATGCGCTTGCCCGCTCTTCGAGCTCAGCAGCGATTCGCGACTGCAGCGTCCCCATCACGCCAGACCTCCCCGTCTGATGTCCTCCTCCATCCTCTGCTGCGCCTGCAGCAGCGCCGCGAGCAGCTCATTCTGCCCCGCCACGAGCTCCCGCAGCAAGCGGAGCTCCCCGAGAAGCTCCGCCCACCGCAGTTCGGCCGCCGAACTCACCGCCGCCGTTGCGACGGCCGGCGCACCCGGCCGCTGCGACCCACCGACCGACCGCTCTCCCCGTCCTCCGGGAAGGCTGTGAGCTGCAGGAGCTCGCCATCCGTGGCGAGCCCGCAGCCGGCGACTCCGTCCGCCGCGAAGCGCAGGTCGAGGCCAAGACCGATCGACTCTGCGCCGGCGGCATCCGTGCCGAGGACCAGATCCACGAATCCTTGGGCGTCCTCGGTGGAGGGTGCTGTGCGCTCCTCCGCCTCGAGTGCGTCGAGCCCGTACCCCTGCAGGAGCGGGTCGAACAGGTCCGCGAATACGTCGTCGCGGCCGACCCAGTCGAGCACGACGAAGCGGCCACCGATCGCCACGAGCGCGCCGAGCTGACCGTCGCGCGGCCGCATGGAGCCTTTGAGCTCGCGGAGCCAGCGGTACCGCGATGCGTAGACGTCGCTCATCGCGTTGGTGGGCGATGTAACGCCGTGGCGGGCGCTCTTGCTCTCTATCTGCGACCACACCTGCGCCTGGTCTGCGCGGGCCACCATGCCGGCCGCGACGAGTTGCCGTGCATGACGGTTCTTCGCGTGCCGCAGTTCGGGGTAGGCGGCGTGCGGAGACGAATGGAGCTCCTCGCCATGCCGTGATCCGTCCCAGCGGCCTGCCTCGACGCAGCTCACCGGCACGAGACACTCCGCCTTCGCCAGCACCAGCACGGACACGTCGAACGTGCGGTTCTGCTGGGCGCCGAGGACCTCCTCCCCCTCGTACAGCAGCACGGGCACGTCGCCCGTGTTGCGCACGACCAGGTCGTTGACCGACGCGCCGCCGTCCATCTCGCGCAGCACTACTCCGTGTTCGCGGCCGCGGACGAACGACAGGAACTTCAGCTCCACCGCACGGCCGAACAGGGGAAACACCGCGAGCGGCCCAGACACGTCCGGATTCCCGGCGCGCAAAGGCTCGCCCACGTATTTCATGAGTGGTTGGGTGTTTGTGTTCATGCCACCCATGTCGAGGCCATGCAGCGATCTCTGACACGCCCTCTGCGCTAGAACACGGCGCCATGGCGAACATGTATCCAGCTTCGCTGTTCAAGGAGGACACGCAGAGCCCCGGAGAGGCGAAGCTCTACAACGCGCTCCGCGACCAGCTCGACGACTCCTGGGACGCGTACCACTCGACCAGCTGGACGGAGAACCGCGGCGCCAAGGGCTCCCGCGACGGCGAGATCGACTTCGTCGTCGCGCACCCGGAGGAAGGCGTGCTGTGCATCGAGGCCAAGGGCGGGGCGGTGTCGCTCGACGAGGGCCGCTGGCTCTACAAGCAGCACGGCGAGTGGAAGCCCTACAAGAAGGATCCCTTCGTGCAGGCTGTCGACAACAAGAGAGGCCTCGACCGCATGATGGGCGAGATGCCGGGCTGGAGGGACATTGGAGCGCTGGTCGGCCACGCGGTCTCCTTCCCGGAGGTGCCGCTCCGGGTCCGCGACCTGCCCCCGAACGCAAGCCGTGAGTTCATCTTCGATCGAGACGACGTGCGTGACGTCGACGCGGCGGTGAGACGTGCGCTCGCCTATCACCGGGGCCGCAAGGACAACGGCCCCGGCAGGAAGGGAATGCAGATGCTGCACGCGCGCCTCATGCCTACGTTCGCGATCGAGGTTCCGCTGGCGGAGACGTTCCTCGAGGAGGAGCAGCAGCTGATCCAGCTCACGCACGGCGAGACACAGCTGTTGCGCCGTTTCGGCCGCAACAGGCGAATGGCGGTGAGCGGATGCGCCGGCTCGGGCAAGACCACGATGGCGGTCGAGCAGGCGAAGTGGCTCAAGCACGAGCGCGACCTAGACGTGGCCGTCGTCTGCTTCAACCGCCGGCTACGCGACCACCTCCAGGAGCGGGAGGGCGAGTCGGGAGTCGAGTTCTTCACCTTTCACTCGCTGTGCGTCCACCTCGGGCACAGGGCACGCGTCGACGTCCCGAAGTACGACGGCGATGCGCCGCAGGAGTACTGGGACGACCAGCTGCCCGAGGTGCTGGTCGACGCAACCGCGACGCTCGGCGGCATCTACGACGCCCTGATGATCGACGAGGCACAGGACCTCCACAACCACTGGCTCACCGCGCTGATGTCGACCTTGCGTGATGAGCAGGACGGCGTCGTATGGCTGTTCATGGACTCGAACCAGCAGATCTATGACGCGCGGCTCGACGTTCCGGGGGACTTCCAGCGCTACTCGCTGATCGTGAATTGCCGCAACACTCAGGCGATCCATCGTGAGGTGATGAAGAAGTACGAAGGAGAGGTGACGCCGAGCGCCCTCGGGCCGGAGGGGCGAGCGCCCGAGTTGATCGCGGCAGAGGACCAGGCGGAAGCGGTCGCAGGCGTGATCGAGCGGCTCTGCGGCAAGGAGGAACTGCCGCCGCAGGACGTGGTCGTGCTCTCCTCGCACGGGTTCGAGAAGTCGCAGGTCGCGCAGTCCCTGCCCGGCCGCTACAGGCTCGTCTCGGAGCGTCGGCAGC
>JBOGZM010000167.1:0-3691 GCA_050697255.1 Solirubrobacterales bacterium | reverse complement strand
CCCGCCGGCGGCCCGGATCGACCGACAGCGACCGCAGCGCCTCGGCCAGCGCCAGCGGGTCGCCCGGCGGCACCATGAGTCCGTCGCGGCCGTGCGTCACGACCTGGCGGTAACCGGCGATCTCCGAGGCGACGACCGGGGTGCCGGCCGCGAACGCCTCGGTCAGGACCATGCCGAAGCTCTCGCCCCCGAGCGACGGCGCGCACAGCACGTCGGCGCCGTGCAGGCGCCGCCACAGCTCCTCGTCGTCCACCCGGCCCAGCGTCTCGATGCCGCTCATGCCGCCCTCGACCTGGGCCAGCAGCGGCTCCACGCCCTCCGGGTCCGCGCCGATCACCTCCAGGCGCGCGGGCACGTGCTGGCGCAGCCCCGCGAATGCGGACAGCAGCACGGGCAGGCCCTTGCGTTCTTCCTCGCGGCCCACGAAGACGATTCTCAGTGACTCATTGACGGGCTTTGGCCCGGCCGGCGCGGCGCCCAGGTCGACACCGTTGGGGACGACGTCGTAGCTGCCGCCGAAGAAGCGCTCACCGGTCCACCGCGCTGCCTCGGAGACGGCGATCCGCGCATGCAGCCGGTTGAAGACGCGCCGCGCGCCCACCGTGCGCGCGATCGCGTTCGGGAGCCAACCCGAGGAGTAGACGTGAAACGTGCCTACGACCGGGGCACCGGCGAAGCAGCATGCGTCCCAGCCCAGCATGGGCGCGATCGGCTCATGGACGTGGACGACGTCGAAGTCGCCGCTCCGCAGCTCCGCCCGCAGGCGCAGCACGGCCTCGGGCTTCACCGACAGGCGCGACATCGCGCCGTTCATGGGCAGCGCGACAGTGCGCCCCAGGGGCACCACGAAGTCGGGCAGCGGAGCGGGATCGGGCGCACGCCGGTGCAGCCGCCGGGTGAGGCGGTCGTCCGGGTCCACCGGTGCGAGCACACGCACGTGATGGCCGGACGCAATGAGCTCCCTCGCGAGGGCGTCGATATGCCGGGTGACGCCCCCTGGGAAGCTCCAGGAATAGGGCGACACGAGGGCTATTCGCATCGGCGCGATGCTATCAGCGGTGGTCGGCGGCAAGGGGGCGGGGTTCCTTTGGCGCAGTGGTCCGTGCGCCCGGGCCGGGCACTGCCGCCAGGTACACCGCCACGAACAGCAGGTAACTGCCGCCGATCAGGAGGATGATGGGTCCTGAGTCGTTGGTCAGCGCGCCCACGAGCACGGCCGCCAGCAGGCCGTAGACGGCCGCTCTCACCCCCGGCACGCCTTCCGTCGCTGCCAGCAGGGCGCGCCGGTATCGGAAGCCCACCGCCAGCGCGACCAGGGCGAACGCCACGAGGAAGGGGATCGCCCCGCGGCCGAGCGAGCGGTAGCTGAGGCGCACGCGACGCTCGGCGATGTCCGCGATCTCGTCGAGTCCACCCGCCTCCAGCACGGAGCGGCTGAAATGGGCGTCACCGCCGGTCACGAGATCGAGCAGGGCAAGCGCGGCCAGCCCCGCGACCGGCGCGACCAGCAGGATCGCGAGCCGCAGCCGCCACGCAATCTGCCCGGCCGCCACCAGCGCCGCCACGGTCGCGCCCGCGATGACCGTGGGGACGGCGCCCACGTCGGCGCCGAGCCGGCCCCACGCGAGCGTGAAGGCGAGCACTCCGCCGCCGATCGCGAACCCCCATACCCGAGTGCGCCGCGGAGCAGTCGAAAGCGCCCCGCCGAGTCCCAGCAGGCCGACAGCGGCGAGCACGACCTCGAGCTCGTTCCCGGCGCCGAAGAAGCGCGAGCCCAGCACCGGGTTCGGACCGAGCAGCGACCGCCGGACGAGCTCGGAGCCGAGCGCCAGGTCGATCACGTGCAGGCCCACCGCGACCGCCGCGGGAAGCGCCAGCGCCCGGGGCCAGGGCCGGATGCGGTCCGTGGCGATCGCGAGCACCGCACAGGCGGCGCCCACGATCACACCCTCGATAGGCGCGGACGGAGCGAGCCCACCAGTCAGCAGCAGCACGCTCGGGAGCCACATCGCGCCGAGCAGGAGCACGCGTCCGGGCAAGCTCCGGTCGCCGCGCGCGGCGCCCACGAGTCCGGCGATGAGCACCGCCCCCAGGAGCCCGAGCCACATCACGGCCCACCTGCGCGGGCCGAGGTCGGTGAGCCGGTTGCGCAGTTGCGACAGCTCGGGCGGGGTCGCGTCGCCGCGCGCCTCGATGGGCTCCCCGGACATCTCGCCCGGAATGTCGGTCCCGAGCCGCTCCAGCACGGTGGGGGCGATGTCCGTGGAGCTCACGACGCCCTCCGTGCGGGTCGAGTCCGAATACAGCGTCGTCCCCGCTCCTCGCATGCCGGCGGCACCCATCGCCGCCAGGCGCCGCGTGATGTGGCTGGGGTCCTGGATCACGAGGACGAGATCCCCGGCGCGCCGTGCGCCGAGGAGCTCGAGCAGCTGCCCGCGGCCGGGCGGACCGGGCGCAAGCTTGGCAACGAGCAGGTCCGTGCGCCGCCACAGCCCGCGGGCGACCGCGCCGGTCCTCTCGGGCGCTGTGAGCGCCACCTGCTCGACCCTGCCAGAGCGGTCCGCGGCGACAGCCGCCTCCCGGTTGCGCGCCGTGCGTGGTCCCACGTAGCCGATGTGGCCGCCGGCGGCCCTCACGGTGGAGGCGAGCAGACCGGGAACGACGTCAGCCGGCGCGGTCGCGGCCCGCTCGACGATCGCCCGCCACGACGAGATGCGGCCGTCGGAGGTCAAACGCAGATCGGTTGGCACCTCGGTGTCGTAGAGCGACGTCGTGGTGCGCGCGCCGGCGCTCATGTCGAGGAAGGTCTGCTCCGGCGCGTAGGAGCCCTGGATCGCGGACATGAACCCGAAGGCTTCGAGCCCGGGAGCCTGCGCGAGCCGCTCCAGCGCGGGGGGCTTCGCCAGCGGTTGCGGGCCAGGCCAGAAGACGATCGCGGTGCGCGGCGCCTGTTGCGCCGGCGCGGGAGGAGCGGCCACGAGGCAGGCGCATGCCACCGCCGCCAGAGCCGCTACCCGGGCTGCGTATATTGGTATCCGGGCCATGAACCGCAATGTCGTCAAGTTCACATTTCTGAAGATCGACCCTGCCTGGCGGCGCCTGCCCGTCGCCGAGCGGGAGGCGCACAAGCGGGAGTTCGAAGCCGCCTGCCAGAACTTCGGGGCGGACCGTTTCCTGCGCGCATACTCGCTGGTCGGCACCCGCGGCGACGTGGACCTGATGCTGTGGACAGCGGCCCCGGGGCTGGCCGACATACACGAGTTCCACGTCGTCCTGGGTCAGAGCGGCCTGATGTCGTGGGCCGACATCCCCTACTCCTACCTCGCGATGACCAAGGAGTCGGAGTATTCAGAGGAGGACCGGCTCGAGGTGCGCGCCGGCAAGCACAAGTACCTGTTCGTGTATCCGTTCGAGAAAAAGCGCGAGTGGTACCGGCTGCCGCCCGAGGAGCGCATGCGCATCATGCGCGAGCACATCGACGTCGGGCGCCGCTACCCCCAGATCAGCATCAACACCACCTACTCGTTCGGCCTCGACGACCAGGAGTTCGTGGTCTCGTTCGAATGCGACGAGCCGGGGGATTTCCTCGACCTCGTCCACGAGCTGCGACCGAGCGAGTCGAGCGCCTACACTTTGCGCGACACGCCGATCTTCACCTGCATCGCGATGTCGCCGGGGCGCGCCCTCGACG
>JBOGZM010000166.1:0-2827 GCA_050697255.1 Solirubrobacterales bacterium | reverse complement strand
GCGCGCTCGCGCTGGATCACGGGCTGCAGGCCGGTGAGCGCGGCCTCCAGCCCCGAGCCGATCGCCGTGCCACCCTCGGCCTGAAGCGAGTCGAGCGCCTGCGTGACGGGCTCGCGCTCGCCGGTCGGGGGCACCAGCAGCGACGCGACGTTGTTGAAGCTCACGAACCCGAGCCGGAACTTCTCCGGCAGCCGGTCGGCAAAGCCCTTGGCGGCGTTCTTGGCCGCGGCCAGCCGGTTCGGCGACACGTCCGATGCCTGCATGGACCCGGACGAGTCGGTCACCAGCATCACCGTCGCCTCCTCGCGCGCCACGTCGACGCTCACGTGCGGCCGTGCGACCGCGACCGTGAGCGCGGTCAGCGCGAGCAGGAACAGCAGCGGGGGAACGTGGCGGCGGATCCCGGGCGAGCGGGTGACCACGCTGCCGAGCAGGTCGAGGTTCGTGAAGCGCACGGCGTACCGGCGCCGGCGCCGCTGCGACAGGAAGTACAGCGCCAGCACGAGCGGTACGAGCAGCAGCCCCAGGAGCGCGATCGGCAGCTCGAAGCTCACCGGCGCCTCCGCGCGGTGCGGCGGTTCATGTGGCGCGCCAGCTCGCGCAGCCAGTCGCCGGAGGTCGAGAGCACGATGTGGTCCGCGCCGGTGCGCCGCAGCTCGTGTGCGAGCTCCTCGCGCTCGGCCGCGGCGCGCTCCGCGAAGCGCTCACGGATCTTGCGGCGGCCGGTGTCGACGCGCAGCTGACGCCCGGTCTCGGGATCGACCAGCCACAGGTCGCCGACCGCGGGCAGCTCCTGCTCGCGCGGGTCGCGCACCTCCACCGCCATCACGTGCTGGCGGCTCAGCAGCCGCATCAGCGGCGTGCGCCAGTTGTGGGGGCCGCGGAAGTCCGACACCAGGATCACGAGCCCCCGCTGGCGGGCGAGCCGGCCCGCGCGCGTCAGCGCGTCGGGCAGGTCCGTCGGCCCCTGCCCGTCCGGCTCGGCTGTCGAGCGCAGCGCCAGCATCAACCGCATAAGTCCCTGGCGCCCCTGGAGCGGCGGGATCACATCGGCGCTGTGCGCGCCGAAGGTCATCACGCCCAGCCGGTTGCCCTGGCGGGTGGCGAGGTGGCCAACCGCGATCGCCGCGCCCTCCGCCACGTCGGCCTTGCGGCGGTCGGCGGTGCCGAAGCCCATCGAGGCCGAGACGTCGAGCAGCAGCCACGTGGTGAGAGTCCGCTCCGCGACATGCACGCGCACGTGCGGCTCCCGGGTGCGCGCCGTCACCGCCCAGTCCATCTGGCGCACGTCGTCGCCCAGCTCATAGGGGCGCACCTGCGCGATCTCGGTGCCGTGGCCGAGGGCCGGGGAGCGGTGCTCGCCGGCGACCAGGCTGTCGATCCGGCGCCGCACGGTCAGGTCCAGGCCACGCAGGATCGCGGCCGGAGTCGGACCCGGCCCCCGACGGGAGTCGGGCGCCGGCTGCAGATGACCTCTGCGCCTCACGCCACCTCCGTGCGCGTCAGCGTCACCTCCGGGACCGGCACCGCGTCGACCACCCGCTCCAGCAGCGAGTCCGGGCCGACCCCCTCGGCCAGCGCCTCGTAGGTCAGCACGAGCCGGTGGCGCAGCACGTCGAGCGCCAGCGCGCGCACGTCCTCGGGCAGGACGAATCCGCGCCCCCGCAGCAGCGCCAGCGCGCGGCCGCCGTGAATCAGGTTGATCGAGCCGCGTGGGCTCGCGCCGAACTCGATGTATGGGGTGATGTCGTCGAGCCCGTACTGCTCGGGCCGGCGCGTGGCCCCGACGAGCGCGACCGCGTACTCGTTCACCGCCCGGTCCACGAACACCTCGCGGGTCGCGGCCTGGGACTCGACCAGTCGCTCGGGGGACAGCACCTGCTCGATCTCGGGCGTGCCCTCGAGCGAGCGGTCCACGACGGCGACCTCCTCCCGGTCGGAGGGGTAGTCGACCACGGTCTTGAACATGAAGCGGTCGACCTGCGCCTCCGGCAGCGGGTAGGTGCCCTCGGACTCGATCGGGTTCTGGGTAGCCAGCACCAGGAACGGATGGGGCGCCTGGAAGGTCTCGGGACCGATCGTCACCTGACGTTCCTGCATCACCTCGAGCAGCGCCGACTGCACCTTCGCCGGTGCGCGGTTGATCTCGTCCGCGAGCAGGAAGTTGCAGAACACCGGACCGAGCTCTGTTTCGAACGCATGCCGGTCCGCTCTGTAGATGCGCGTGCCGATCAGGTCGGACGGGACCAGGTCGGGCGTGAACTGGATCCGCCGGAAGCGGCCACCCAGCACGTCGCTGACCGCCTTGATCGTCATCGTCTTCGCAAGGCCCGGCACTCCCTCGAGCAGGATGTGGCCGTCGGCCAGGAGCGCCACGAACACCCGCTCCAGCATCTGCTCCTGCCCGACGATCACCCGCTTGACCTCGAACAAGGCCGTCTCGAAGGTGTGGCGTACCTCTTCCGGTCCGCCGACGGCATGGAGCCGCCGCTGCTCGCTGTCCACGTCTTCTCCTTCCGTTCGCCCGTGTGGGCGCCTCTGCCGCCAGGATGGTACGAGGGGCGCGTACCCCGTGCGCCGCCCGCGGAGACTTGTAGCGCCTGCCCTTTAAGGGATTCTGAGAGTTGTTGGCCTTTCCGTAACCCACGCGCGCCCCGCGTCACACGTTCCGCGCCACCCTCCGGCGGTGCGACAGTTCCTTCGGGCTCAGGCCGACAAACATGTCGCAGCGGACATGCGGGTGGCGCGGTTGGCGGTGCGCCAGCATGCCGTCGTGAGCCGGCGTCAGCTGCTAACGATGGGGCTCGGTAAGGACGCGATCTTGCAC
>JBOGZM010000165.1:0-3694 GCA_050697255.1 Solirubrobacterales bacterium | reverse complement strand
GGCATCAACCTCGTCGAAGACGACGGTCGGCGAGCCCTCCACCGAGGTGGTGGTGCTCATCAGCGCGAGCATCACCCGCGAGAGCTCCCCGCCCGAGGCCACCTCGCGCAGCGGGCCGGGTGCCACGCCGGGATTCGGCCCGATCAGGAATTCGACCGCGTCCCCGCCGGCGGGGCCAAAGCCCGCCAGCGGCCCATCGCCGGCGCTCGGCCGCTGCTCCATCTCGACCTCGAAGCTCGCGTCCGCCATCGCCAGGTCCCCCAGCTCCGCACAAACGGCCTTCGCAAGCGCGCGGCCACCCTTCTCGCGCGCCCCCCGCAGGCGCCCCGACAGGTCGGCCAGCTCGGCGACGTGCCGCTCGAGCTCGGACTCCAGCCGCGCGGTGGTCTCACCGGCGTTCACGAGCCGATCGCGCTCGGCCCGGCAGCGTTCGGCGTGCTCGAGCACGGACTCGATCGTCCCGCCGTGCTTTCGCTTCAGGCGCGCGAGCTGCTCCAGGCGCTCCTCGACGGCCGCCAGGCGCCCGGGGTCGGCCTCCAGCGAAGCCAGGTAGGAACGCAGCTCGGCGGCGATGTCCTGGAGCTCGTAGGTGACCGCCTCCGCGCGGGACGCCAGCGTTCCCAGCGCCTCGTCGCTGTCGCGGGCGGCACGGAGGTCCTCCGCAGCGCGGGCCAGCAGCGCCATCCCCCCCGGGCTGTCCATCTGCGTCGGGTCGAGCGCCTCGGATGCCGCCGACGCGGCGTGGCGCAGGGTCTCCACCGCGCCCAGCCGCCCGCGCTCGCGCTCGAGCTCCACCTCCTCGTCCGCACCGGGGGCGACCGCCTCGATCTCGGCGATCTCGAACTCGAGGAAGTCCAGGTCGCGCTCGCGCGCGCCGAGCCGCGCCCGGGTCTGGGCCAGCTCGCGCTCGATCGCCCGCGCCGCCGCCAAGCGATGCTCGTACTCGAGACGCACCTCGAGATGCCGCTCCCCGCAGAAGCCGTCCAGGATCTCCAGCTGGGCCGAGGCGACCATCAGCCTGCGGTGCTCGTGTTGACCGAAGAACGCCACCAGCCGCGAGGCGACCGACCGCAGCTCCTGGGCGGACACGGACCGTCCCTGGAGGTACGAGCGCGTCGGCCCGCCGGGCACAACGCGGCGACCGAGCACCAGCTCCGGCTCGCCGAGGGGGATGCGCTCGGCCAGTTCGGCCAGCTCCGGATCGGCGGCCAGGCCGGCGGACGGCTCGAACACTCCCTCGACGTACGCCTCCTCCGCGCCCGGGCGAACGATGCCGCGCCGGGGCTTGCCGCCCAGCAGCAGGTCGAGCGCCTGCGCCAGCATGGTCTTGCCGGCGCCGGTCTCGCCCGTGATCGCGTTCAGTCCCCCGTCGAGGGCGAGCTCGGCGCTCTCGATCAGGAGCAGGTTCCGTACGCGCAGCTCGACCAGCACACGACTACGTCTAGCAGCCGGGGCGGCTAGGAGGTCAGTTGCAGCAGCTTCTCGCGGAACCGGCGGTAGAAGCTCGAGCCGGGCAGCTGCGCAAGGCCGACCACGTCCGGCTTGAGCGTGATCTCGCTCTCCTCACGGCCGCCCAGCTCACCGGCCGTCATCCCGTCGATCACGATGTCCACCGGCTCGTCACCGTCGTTCACGACGCGCAGCACGTCCTCCGGCGCGGCGACCAGCGCCCGCGAGCTGAGCGCGTGCGGCGCGATCAGGTTCACGACGAACCCCTGGACGCCCCAGGCGACGATCGGGCCGCCGACCGACAGGCTGTAGGCCGTGGAGCCGGCCGGCGTCGCGGCGATCAGGCCGTCACACGGCACGCGGGCCACCCATTCGCCCGCGAGCGAATACGACAGATGGGTGACGTTCATGTGCGGGCGGCGCTGGAACGACACCTCGTTGATCGCAAAGCGCTCCGTCGAATGCGCGTCGGTCAGCAGAGCGGGCAACCGGACGACCTCGAACTGCCCCGTCACCGCCAGCTCGAGGGCGTGGGGCAGGTCCTCGCGGTCCACGGTGGCGAGGAACCCGATGCGCCCATAGTTGACCGCGAACACGGGTACGTCCGTGCCCGCGTGGTGCCGCAGCGCGCGCAGCGTGGCGCCGTCGCCACCGAGGACGATGCAGACGTCGGGCTTCTCCGCCGGGTCCACGTTCGCGCGCACGCCGTCCGAGGCGAACCGGCCCAGCTCGTGCTTGGCGGTCTCCTCGGAGTCGAACAGCAGCTCGACGCCGGTCGTGCGGGCGACCTCGATCAGCGCCTGGATCCCGTCCGCCGTCTGGTCCGGGCGATGGTGCGTGAACACGGTCGCGCGGCGGATCGTCCGCGGCGGCGCCTGACTCATGCCGGCTCCGCCTCGCGCGCGGCCGCGACCAGATCGTGCCTTCCGTCGCGCGACGCCTCGGTGCACCAGATGAAGCTCTCGCGATTGCCGGCCGGCCCAGGCAGACCGGAAGCGCAGTACCCCTGCACGCTCATGCCGCCGTGGAGCGCCGTCTCTCCAACCGCGACGAGGGCGGCCAGGCGGTCCGAGGCGCTGCGCACGACGCCGCCCTTGCCGACGCGGTTGCGTCCCACCTCGAACTGCGGCTTCACCAGCGCCAGCAGGTCGAACCGGCTTGCGGCGCAGGTCGCGAGCGCCGGCAGCACCTTGGCAAGGCCGATAAAGGACACGTCGACCACGATCAGGTCCGGCGCGTACGGCAGCTGGTCGGGGCTCAGCCGGCGGGCGTTCAGGCGCTCGAGGACGGTCACGCGGGCATCCTCCCGCAGGCGCCAGTCGAGCTCCCCGTAGGCGACGTCCACGCAGGTGACGCGCCCGGCGCCGGCCTGCAGCAGGCAGTCGGTGAACCCACCGGTGGAGGCGCCCACGTCCAGGCACAGGCGTCCGTCTACCTCGACGCCAAAGCCTGCCAGCGCCCGCTCGAGCTTGTGACCGCCGCGGGAGGCGTACCGGGATCCCTCCGTCACCTCCACCTCCGCGTCCACAGCGACCAGCATGCCCGGCTTGGACGCCGGCGAGCGCTCGGCGCCGGTCCGCACCTCACCGGCCATCACGGCGGCGGCCGCCCGGGTGCGAGATTCGAACAATCCACGCTCGACCAGCAACGTGTCGAGTCGGCTCCTTCGCTTCATGTGGCAAAAGGTACTGGCGGCCGCCGTCAGGCGGTCGCACGCACATGCGGTGGCGAAGCCACTCGATATTCCTTGCTGAGGCCACTGTGATCACGTTCACATAAGAACGGACGTTCGGGGGTTAAAACTAATTCCGACATGACGCTTGCCAGGCTCATACCCCTCCCCATCCACGCAGCGCTCGAGGTCGCGTTGGCCTCGATCGTGATGGCCGTGCCCTTCATGCTCGGCTTCGACGCGTCGGCACTGGTGGTCGCACTGGTCATCGGAGTGCTGATGATGGGAACCGGGCTCGCCGCCGCCGCACAGATCTCAGGCCGCGGCGGCCCCGGGGCACTGCGGGTCTCGGCACACGCCGACGTCGACCTGGGCCTCGCGCTCGCGTCGGCGCTCGCCGCGCTGGTCTTCGCGATCGGCGGCGACGTCGGGGCGGCCGGACTCTTTGTGGCCGTCGCCGCAGCACAGGGGCTGTTGGCGGTCACCACGCGCTACAGCGCGCGGGCTTAGCGCCGTAACGAAAGCTTTCCGCGCACACATCACATATAGCGAAATATCTCTCCTCCCCAAGGG
>JBOGZM010000164.1:0-2803 GCA_050697255.1 Solirubrobacterales bacterium | reverse complement strand
CCTGGACCACAACCAGGAGCTCTACCTGCTGAGCTACGCCCACCACGTTGGAGCGCACGGCGCTCCGCAACGGAATCTAGCATCGGCACGCGCCGTCGCGGCGGCGCTCAGGGGATGAAAACGCCCTGCACGGCGAACACGCCGTTCGGGTCGGTCCCGCCGAGCCCGTCGGTGCCGCCGTCCGTGACGGTCACCTGGTTCAGCTGCCACACCGCCCGGGCCCCCTCTGCGACGACGCCGGGGTACACGGCGTCCGCCGTCGTGGAGATGGAGCAAACCGAGCCGGTCCCGGTGTCGACCGTCCCGGCACACGGCACGACGAACTCGAACGGCAGGTCGCCGAGCGTGGCGCTGTCGTCCAGGCCCGATCCGTTCAGACGGTCGGTGAGGCGCAGCGTCGCGCGCGCCTCGAGCTCGCCGCCGTAGTCCGCCAGGTTGGACTTGCGGCGCACGTCCGTGACGTTCACCGACAGCCGGACGTCGGACTCGTCGGCGGGCGTCGCCGGGTCTCCCACCAGGACCTTCATATGCAGGGAGCCGACCGAGTTCGGCGTCTGTCCGTTCGCATCCACCGTGCCGACCGTCAGCTGGGTGGATCGCTGGACGGGCGGCGCGCATGACCCGAACGCGAGCGGAGGGCCGTGGTCGCGGTTGGGCGTCGCACACTGCGTGTAGGCCGGGACCAGCGACACGCGCAGCGGGCTGGCCGCCTTCGGCCGCACGTGCCCGGCGGCGAGCACGCTCACGCGCTCGAGCGTGCGGGCGAGATTCAGCCGCCCACCGGAGGCCACGAGGCCGGAGAGCGACGCTTTTGCGTCCACCCCCTGGAGCAGCGCGTCCCTCACCTCGGCGGGGCTGGCGCCGGGAACCCGCGCCCACGCCAGCGCCGCGGCTCCGGTGACGTGCGGGGTCGCCATCGAGGTGCCCTGGAGGTACGCGTACTCGTTGCCCGCGTACGCGGAACGAGTGCAGCGGACGGCCACGTCGTCAACGTAGGCACCGTCGCCGGTCTGCGACCCGTCCGTCAGCAGCCGGTAGCGCAGGTACACGTTCGGCTGGCCGTCGAAGGCCGACAGGTCTTCGTCCAGCCAGATCCAGCCGCCGCTGGTACCCGACCACGCGGCCAGCTCCGTCCACGAGGTGCCGTTCGTCGAGGCCTCCACGAAGATGCCGTCGAAGCCCTGCTCGGTGTTGAGCCACAGGAAGTACTGGACGCGACAGTCGCTCATCCCGCTGAGGTTGAACGTCGATGCGGTCCGCGACCACGAGTTGGTGTTGTTCCGGTAGTTCCCCGTGGGGCTGTCCGTCATCGAGCATTCGCCGCCGCCGCAAACGCGTCCCCAGGTGTTGCGGGTCCCGCCGGTGGTCCAGCGGCTCGAGAAGTTGGCGACCTGGAAGTCGTCCTCGAACGGGACGGTGAACGGATACGTGCTCAGGATGCTGGTACCCGGCGCCGCCAGGTCGACCGCCGACGCTCCGTAGTTGGAGAACGGCGCGCGGTCGTCATCCGCGTCGGTCGCGGCGACGCACACGATGTTCGCGGGCGAGTACCCGCACGGGTACTGCGGGTTCGTGTCGTTGTTGTTGTTCTCGTTGCCGGCGGCGAACACGAACAGCGTGCCGGGAGCGGCCGCGATCGCGTCGGAGACCACCTGGCCGCTGCTGGGGCCGGAGATGCTCGCGTTCACCACCTTCATGCCCATCAGCCCGGCATAGGCGAACGCGTCCGCCTGCGCCGCCTGGTCGCACAGCACGAACGGGTCCGGGCTGCAGATCCGAAGCGGCGCCAGCTTCACTTGCCAGTTGACTCCCGTGACGCCGGTGCCGTTGTTGCCAACCGCGCCGATCGTGCCGGCCACGTGCGAGCCGTGGCCATGGTCGTCGATCGGGTCGTTGTCGCCGTCGACGAAGTCGTAGCCGCGGAAGTCGTCGATCCTGCCGTTGCCGTCGTCGTCGAGGCCGTTCGCCTCCTTGCCCCCTCCCGACTCACCCGGGTTCTGCCAGACGTTGGCCGCCAGGTCGGGATGGTTGTAGGCGATGCCCGTGTCCGCGACGCCGACGGTCACGGCGGTGTTGCCCTGGGTCACGTCCCAGGCCTCGGGCGCGTCAATATCGGCGTCAGGCGTGCCGGCCACGCCGTTCACCGTCTGGCCGGTGTTGTGCAGGCCCCAGAGGAGGGAGAACGACGAGTCGTTCGGAGTCGTGGAGACCGGCTCGTCGATGTAGTTCGGCTGCGCGAAGTCGACGTTCGGGTTGCGCTCGTAGGCGCGCGCGGCGGCGGGCACGTCGCGGCCGTTCGGGAGGCGCAAAAGGAACGCGCGCGGCACGAGCATCCGCCGCAGCTCGCGGGCACCCTGCGTGGCGTTGAGGGCGTTCCGCTCAGCGGCGGCGGCGCCGGGCCTGAAGCGCACGATCAGCTCGCCGGGGACGTAGCGGGGCGCGGGGGCCGAACTGGGCGCGCCCGGCTGCGGTGCGAACGGGACGGGAACCGGCGCAGCGGCCGCGGTCGATGCCGGCACGCAGCCGAAGGCCAGGCACACGAGGCTTGCGAAGAGCTTGCCCCGCGTGCGATGCCACACCGACCCCACCGCCCGCAACCCCATGAATCGACCATAGCTCAGGTCGGCGACGCCGCAAAGCCGTCCTCACGCCCCGCTGCGGTTCCACTCGAACGGACGGGCGGGCGGGCGCGCCCGGCTACACGCGCTACCCGCGTCTCACCCGGTCCAGCGTGAAACGGGAGAGAGCCGGATCAAGACCCGGCTCTCTCAGAAATACCAATCAAATCGTTTTCTCCATAGGC
>JBOGZM010000163.1:0-2964 GCA_050697255.1 Solirubrobacterales bacterium | reverse complement strand
GCCCTCCTCGAGCACGAGGCAGGCCTCGACGAAGGCCTTGAGCGTGAAGCGCTCGACGATCGCGCCGGTCTTGGATGCGGTTGCCTGTTCCATCGTCGTCGCCTCCTAGTTCCCGTGCTCGTAGAAGCCCTTGCCGGTCTTCTGGCCGAAGTTGCCGGCGGCCACCAGCTCCTTCATCTCCGGCGATACGTAGAAGCGGTCGCCGTACGACTTGTGCAGATGCTCCGCAACGTGCAGCACCGTGTCCAGCCCAAGCAGGTCGCTGAGGAAGAACGGGCCCATCGGGGTGACGCGCGCCTCCGCGATCTCCTTGTCGATGTCCTGCGCGGACGCGCCCGACTCGTCCTTGTAGCGCCAGATCTCGCTGGCCGCCGAGTTGAGGACCCGGTTCACGACGAAGCCGGGAGCCTCACCACAACGGATCGGCATCTTCCGGATCTGCTGGGCGAAGTTGATCGTGGTCTGGACGGTCTCGTCGGAGGTCTCCTCGCCCTCGACGACCTCGATCAGCCGCATCACCGAAGCGGGATAGAAGTAGTGGAACCCGATCACCTTGTCGGGGCGCAGCGTCGCGTCGCCCATCTCGGTGATCGACAGCGACGAGGTGTTGCTGGAGAGGATCGCGTGGCCCGGGGTGGCGGCGTCGAGCTCGGCGAACACCTGCCGCTTGATCTCGATCCGCTCCGGCACCGCCTCGACCACGAAGTCCACGTCGCCGAACCCGTCGTAGCCGGTCGCGCCGGTGATCAGCGCGACCGTCTGCTCGAGCTGGGCCTTGGCCTGCTCCTCGGTCAGCTTCTCCTTCTTCACCAGCCCCTGGAGCTGGCCTTCCGTGACCTCCCGAGCCTTCTCGAGCCCCTGGTCGACGAACTTCTGGTCGATGTCCTTGAGTACTACCGGCAGATCGGCGGCGGCCAGCGTCTGGGCGATCTCGCCACCCATGGTGCCGGCGCCGACGACCGCGGCCTTGGAAACGAACATGCGCTGAGAACCTCCGCGGGAGTCGTCTGAGCCGGCGAAGCCTATCCCACGGGGTTTGGCTCGGGACGCCTCGGGGGAAGATGAACGGCGAATCATTAGGCGTCGGACCTGGGGAGGATCGCCGTGGGCGCCGGAGGCAGTCGGCTTCTTTCAGTTCGTTGTGGGCGTCTGCTCGCGCTGAGCGCGGCAGCGCTGTCGCTTACCACCGCGTCGCTGCTCCATCTCGGACGCGCGGAGGCCGCGCCGGCGACGGCGCCGGGTCAGGTGCGCGTGTACGTCGTGGTGCTGGACGGGCTTCGTCCCACAGAGGTGAACCCGACGCTGATGCCGAACCTGAGCGCGCTGCGTGCGGGCGGGACCTGGTACGAGGAGGCGCGGTCCGTCTACATCGCCGAGACTCTCCCCAACCACGCCGCGATGATGACGGGCGTGGTCCCTGCGCGGAACGGGATCGTCGCGAACGACTACTGGGAGCCCAACCCGGACAGCGCGCAGCGCTTCAGAATGCAGGATCCCGCCCTCCTCGAGGCCGACACCCTCACCACCAGGCTCGAGAACTCCTGCGGCATGTCGACTGCGACGGTCCAGTCGAAGGGGTACCTCTGGCGCCTGTTCGGCGGCGAGCCGGCCACTCCAGGCGATCCCAACCCGCAGCGCGAGGCAGACTTTCATTGGGACCCGCAGTCGAGCGACTTCTACATCGGCGCGCCGGACGACCACGCGCTCGACATCGCGACCATGAACGAGGGCCTGCTGCCCTGGATCAGGTCGAACCCGCCTACGCCGCAGTTCGCTTTCGTGAACCTGGGCGACATCGACCGGGCGGGCCACATCGACGAGTTCGCCGCCTTGACGGAGGGCGGACTGACCGGAACCCGTCAGGCGGCGCTCAAGGACACCGACGAGCAGCTCGGATCGCTGATCGAGGAGCTTCAGAGCACCGGTGCCTGGGACGAGACCGTGCTGATCTTCCCGTCCGACCATGGCTTCGACTGGAGCCGGCCCGACAACGTCTTCTTCATCAACACGAAGCTGAGCGACAACGGGTACGGCGGCAGGCTCAGCACGCCGCCGATCCCGAACGGGGGCGCCTCGATGCTGTATGTCAGGGACCCGCAGGACATCGCTCCGATCGCCCGCATCCTGGCGGCGCAGCCCGAGGTGGCGTTCGTGTCCACCCGAGAGCCGGTCGAGGGCGCGGCCATCCACAGGCACTCCGAGGCGGGCATCGACAACGCCAATGCCGGCGACGTCGTCGTCTTCCTGAAGCCCGGCTGGCGGGTCGGAGACGAGAGCGGCTTCGCCATCCCAGGAAACCACGGGCACCCGGTGACGCAGCACTCGACGCTGCTCGTGACGGGTGGCCATCCGATCCTGCGCGACGCCGGTTCCAGCGTGTCCGGCGAAGCCGTCTACGACCCCGCCCGCAGGCCGTTCTCACCGCCTGCCGGCGGGCCCGGCAACCTCTCGATCGCCCCGACCGTGGCAGGGCTGCTCGGCATCGGAGAGCCTGCCGGTGGGTACGACGGCTCCCCGCTCGCCGCGGCGTTCGAGGACTACGCGTTCCTTCCCCACCGCGCATGCGAGGCTGCTTCGCCCCCGCCCGACCTCACAGTTGACGTCTCCGACCAGCCAGACCCGGTGAGAAGGAATGACGTCCTCACCTACGTGGTTCCGGTCGAGAACCGTGGAGCATCGGATGCGACCGGCGTAACGCTCCAGGACCTGCTGGCCGACACGGTGAGGCTCCGGGCGGTCCGCTCGACGCACGGGGCGTGCACGGCATCGGGACGGACCGTGAACTGCGCGCTCGGCGTCCTCTCCCCCGGCGATCGGGCCACGGTGACGATCGAGGTTAGAGCCGAGCGGCCCGGGACGATCTCCAACAGCGCATCCGTGCAGGCGAACGAGCCGGAGCTCGAGCGCGCCAACAACGAGGCCGCCGAGGTCACCACCGTGCTGCCCCGCGGCGCGGGGTAGCCG
>JBOGZM010000162.1:0-13582 GCA_050697255.1 Solirubrobacterales bacterium | reverse complement strand
GAGTACGAGCTGCCACTCGGCAGCGGCCCCGACGGGATCACCCCCGGGCCCGACGGCGCGGTCTGGTTCACCGAGAACGGCACCAACAGGATCGGCCGGATCACGGCCGGCGGGACGATCACGGAGTACGACGTCGCTCCGGGCGGGTTCAGGCCCGGCGACATAACGCCGGGGCCTGACGGTCGGCTCTGGTTCAGCATGTCGGAAGCGAACAAGATTGGCGCGATCACAACCGACGGCGTTCCCAGCGACTATCCACTGGCCCCCGGCAGCGACCCCTCGGGCATCGCGGCCTCCGGCGGCGCGCTCTGGTTCACCCAGTTCGGGCACAACAGCATCGGCCGGATCCCGACCTTCGGCATCCCGATCACCGAGTTCGGGCCGACCGGCAGCGGACCCTCGGGAATCGTCTTCGGGTCCGACGGCGCGCTCTGGTTCACCGAGACCGGGGCCAACAGGATCGGCCGGATGACGACCACAGGCCGTTTCACGGGGTTCCCGATCCCCACCCCGGCAAGTGAGCCTGGCGGCATCGTGGCCGGACCCGACGGCGCGCTCTGGTTCACCGAGTTCCTCGGTAACAAGATCGGGCGGATCGAGGCGGGTTCCACAACCGCCTTCGTGCCTCCACCTTCAGCTCCGCCTCTGTCGCTTCAGCCCACGTCGTCGAAGCCGGGCTCGGCGCCGGCCAAGAGCAAGCGCAAGCGCACCTGCCGAGTGCCACGAGTCCGCGGTCTGACCTTGCGGAAGGCCGGCAGGAAGCTGCGCCGCGCCGGCTGTCGCTACCGGATCCGCGGGAGAGGCCGGATCGTCTCCAGCCGCCCGCGCGCCGGCAAGCGCACGCGGGCGAGGGTGCAGCTGAGGGCGAAGCGCACCCGGCGGCGCTAGCGCGCTCCGCGGCGCGTGACCTCCGGCAGTCGCGAGCGCCGGAGCCAGTGGCCACGTCCACGCGCCGCGCGACTTCTCATCGCTATCGCTCCCCGTCAGGTGTCGGGAGAGCTTGGGGTGGTTCGGGTTAGACGGGACGATCGGGCAGAACCCTGAGCAATCGAGCCTGCGCCCGCTGCATCCGGTCGCCGTCAATGGCGAGAGCGGGATCGAGTAGCACCTGGAACAGCAGGCCATGGAAGAGCGCGAGCACCAACCCGGCTGCGTCCTGCCCCGCCTGGTCGCTCCCCAGTCCCAGGAGGGACGCGACGTTCGGGCGCGAACGGCGGAAACCCCCGGCAAGCATGTCCCTGATCCGGGAGTCGTGCTGTGCCCTGGCGAGTGCGCCGACGAAGTTCTTTGCCAAGCCGCTGTGGCGCCGGCGGCTGGTCTCGATCACCTCGGCAGCGCGCCGGAACCTCGCCGCAGGCTCCTGCGACGCCAGGTCACCCAGGCCACCGGCGATGTCGGCGAGCCAGCGATCCAGCCCCTCGATCACCGCTTCGGTCACCAGGTTGTCCTTCGAGCCGAAGTGGTAGGCGATCGATGCGAGGTTGGCCCCGGACTCCTCCGCGATCGCCCGCGCGGTAATCCGCTCGGGCGGAAGACGCTCCAGGCAGCAGAGCGTGCCCTCGATGAGGTTCGAACGATTGCTGCGCTGAGGACTCACGGACGGGCTACCTCCCCGTCAATTTAAACATTTGTTTATATTGAGGTCCGTTTCCCCATCGACCGAGGAGCTGCCCCATGGTCGTTGCCACCGTCATCGCGTCGGTTCTGCTCGCCGCGCTCTTGGCGTTCTCGGCCATCAGGAAGCTCACCCACCAGGAGCGGATCGTGCAGGGCTACCTGAGGGCGGGCGTACCGGAGGACAAGCTCGATTACCTGGCGATCATCCTCCTCGCCGGCGCGGCGGGGCTGGTCCTCGGCCTCTTCTGGGCCCCGATCGGCGTCGCTGCTGCGATCGGAGTGATTTGCTACTTCCTGGTTGCCGTCGCGTTTCACATCCGGGCCGACGACGCGGAGAACCTGCCCACACCCCTCGTGATCGCACTGATCGCGACACTCGCACTGATCCTGCGGGTCGCGACGCTGTAGCGGAACGAGAGACCAGCAGCACGAGGCTGAGATCCCCGCTTACGCCGGTCTCATGGAATGAACATGCCCTGGCGCGCGAAGACCGTGTTGCCGGTGGCGGTGTCGACGTCACCGTCGGGCCCGCCGTCGAGGACCTGGACCTGGCTCGTCTGCCAGATCGCCCGCTTGCCGGCCTGCACCATGCCCGGTACGAGGGCGTTGGCCCGCGTCGTCACGCTGCACGTGCTGCCGACGTTCGCCGGGCCCCCGGTGGCCGTGCACGGCACCGTGAAGGTGAACAGACGATCCTGGAGCGAGCCCGATTCGGTCGCCGAAGTGCCGTTCGCCCGGTCGGTGATGCGCAGGGCGATATGAGCCTGGAGCTCGCCCACGTAGTCCGCCAGCCCGCTCTTGTTCCTCACGTCGGTGATGGACGCCAGGAGCTTGACGTCGGGAGCCGTCCCGCTGCCGCAGGGGCCCGCGACGCAGACCCGGTATTGGATCGAGCCCACCGATTGCGCGCTGTTCGAGTTGGCGTCCGGCGTCCCGACGGTGACGAAGCCCGAGCTCTGCACGGGCGGATTGCACGAGGGGTGCTCGAGGCCGGGTCCATGGATCCTGTTCGCGCTGCCCGGGGGGCACGCGTTGTAGGCCGGGACGAGCGCGATCCTGAACGGCGATGCGCTCAGGGGCCGCGGGTAGCCGTCGTGGGCGGTGGCGAGCAGGATCGAGACGTTGTCGTCGATCTCGTTCGTGACCGCGAGGTCGGGCCGCGCGTCGGCGTTGAAGTCGCCCACGGCAACGGTGCTCGGCCCGTCGCCGACGGCGAAGTTGAGCGGGACCACGAACGCCAGCCCGGCGGCCCCGATCAGCACGGAGACGTTGTCCGAGCCCTGGTTCGCCACCACCAGGTCGCGGTCCGAATCGCCGTTGAACTCACCCACCGCGATCGAGTCGGGAAGGTTACCCACGGGTGAGTTGGTGAGCCCCGTGAAGCTCCCCCCGGCGCCGCCCGCCAGCACCGAGACGTTGTGACAGAGCTCGTTGGCGACCGCGAGGTCCGGGTCCGAGTCGCCGCTGAACTCGCCCGCCGCGATCGCGGTGGGGGCGCTGCAGACGCCGAAGTTCGTCGGACCGGTGAAGGTTCCGCCCGCGCTCCCGAGCAGCACCGAGACATTGTTGGTCGCCTCGTTGGCGACCGCGAGGTCCGGGTCGGAGTCCCCGTTGAAGTCACGCACCGCGACCGCGCGGGGCAGCCCGCCCACGCCGAAGTTGGCCGGCGCGGAGAAGCTGCCCCCCAGGCCCCCCAGCAGGACCGAGACGTTGTTGGAGCCCTCGTTGACCACCGCCAGGTCGGGATCCGAGTCGCCGTTGAAGTCCCCCACCCCAACCGTCTGGGGCGCGGAGCCGACCGCGAAGTCGGTCGGGGCCGAGAAGCTCCCTCCGGCGCCGCCGAGCAGCACCGAGACGGTGCCGGCCCCCTCGTTCGCCACCGCCAGGTCGGGATCGGAGTCGCCGTTGAAGTCCCCCACCCCCAGCGACAGAGGTGTCAGGCCGACCGCGAAGTCGGTCGGGGCCGAGAAGCTTCCTCCGGCGCCGCCGAGCAGGACCGAGACGGTGTCAGCGTGCTGGTTCACCACCGCCAGGTCGGGATCCAGGTCGCCGTTGAACTCGCCCACCGCGACCCCCTGGGGGAAGTTCCCGGTCGCGAAGTTGGTCGCCGGGCCGAAGTCGACGGCGTGTGCCGCTGCCGGCGCCCAGGCCACGATCACGAACACCGCGGCAAGCGTTCTCAGGTACGTCTGTCGATGCATGAGTCTCCTCCGTGATCCTCAAACGCTCGAGCGGCGCCCTTGCGCTTGCTGCGATTCCACGGCGCCCAACCGTGTCGGCTCCCAGCCGGCATACAGTCAGTCGTAGTCGAGGCGACCCTATCCGGGCACTCACCTCGATGTCAATTCGGGCTCCAGCGACGTGGTCGTCGGGGCGACTAACGCGCCGGCGCCTCCGACCGCTCCTCCATCGCCACGGCCGCCGGAGCGGTGCCTGCCCAGCACGCCTCGGGCAGCGCGGCACAGCCGAGCCACTTCAGCTCGGGCCGCGTGACCAGCACCGCGAGGCCGCCCGCCAGCATGATCAGCCCGTCCACGAGCACGGCCCCGCCGGCGCCCAGCCAGGCGGCGAGCCCGCTCGTGATGAGCGCCCCGAACGGCAGCAGCCCGACGAACGCAGCGGCCCAGATCGCCATCGCCCGGGCGCGCATCTCGTCGGAGCTCATCGCCTGCACGGTCACGGTCGAGAGCCCGACGAACACCACCCCGGAGAACCCGCCGATCACCGCCATCGCGAGGGACAGGGGGATGCTGGTCGACGCGCCCACGATGCAGATCGCGATGCCGGTCAGGAAGAACCCGGCCAGGATGGGCTCGCCCTTGTTCACCCGCCGCGCCAGGAACAGCATCAAGATCGACCCCAGCAGCGAGCCGAGGCCGATGCACGCGGTCAGCGCACCCAGCGTCGCCGCCCCGGCGTCGAGCTGGAACTCGACGATGCCGGGGAGCATGAACGCGATCGGCGGTGTGCCGAACACTCCGCCGAGCAGCGTGAGGATCATCAGCGACGCGATCGAGCGCTGCCCGAACACGTAGGCGAGCCCCTCCTTCATCGCCCCGCCGAGCGAGCTCATTGCGGCGGCGACCCGTGAGCCCGGCAACAGGGCGACCGCGATCAGCACCGCGAGGAAGCTGAATGCGTTCACGACGAACACCGCGGTCGGGCCGCTTGCCGCGAGCAGGACGCCCGCGATCGCGGGCCCGACGAAGCGTGCGAGCTGGAGCGACAGGCTGTTGATCGCGACCGCGGTCTCGAGGTCCTCCTCCGGCACCGTCGAGGCCAGCGTCCGCTGGAAGGCCGGGAAGCTGAGGGTGCCGAGGCTGCCGCCGACCACCGCCAGCGCGCCCATCAACGGCACGGTCAGCGCGTCGGTCGCCCACAGCACGGCGAGCGCGATCGCGACCAGCATGTTCGCGCCCTGGAAGAGGAGCAGCAGCTTTCGAGGGTCGTGGCGATCCGCGAGCGCGCCGGCGGGCAGCCCCCAGATGAGGTTCGGGATCGTGTTCAGGAACCCGATCAGGCCCAGCGAGGCCGCGGACCCGCCGAGCAGCAGCACCACGTACCCGAAAGCCGTCGCCTCGACCCAGTTCCCGGTGAGCGAGAACAGGTAGCCGGCCGAGTAGATGCGAAACCGCCGGTGGCGGAGCGCGGCCAGCGCTGATCGGATGGCCCCAACGGCCGCCGGGCCGGGCGTCTCCGGCGCGGCCGCCTCCCGGGACCCGCGCAGCGCGGCGTGACCGCCGCTGACCGCGTAGGCCTCGAACCCCCTGTCCCTGAGCCAGTACGCCACACGGACGCTGGTGGCCTCCCGTACTCAGGTGCAGGCGAGCACGATCGCCACCTCGCGCGGGAACTCCGGCACGCGGCCGGGCACCTCGTCGGGAGCGACGCGCACGGCGCCCGGCAGCGCGGCGCTGTGATCGTCCTGGCGGCGGACGTCGACCAGCACCGCGCCCCGCTCGACCAGGCCCTGCGCATCCACGGCGTCGATCCGCAGCGATGAGCGCCGCAGCGCCGAAGGGATGTGGAAGCGGCGGGTGGGGGTGCCCATCGCCTGAACCCTAGGGCGTGAAAGGCGGTTTGCGAGCCGCGATCGGAGGAACAGGCTGATCGGCAATGCAGTCGGGTTCGTGCAGATCTTCGCGCCCGAAACGCGGATACGCAGAAACGTGGTGACGGGCAACCGCGAGCTGGGCATCGCGGACGGAAACGGCGCCGCGCTGATCGAGCACAACACGGTGTCCGACAATGGTCTCGGCATCTCGATCGGGGGGTCGTCCACCCGCGTCTCGATGAATCGCGTGACCGGCAACCACACGGACGGCATCAGCGTGTCGGGTGGCAGCACGACCAGGGACACCGTGCTGGATCACAACGTCGCCGGCGGCAACGGCGACGACGGCATCGACGTGAACACGGATAGGGCGACGATCACCCGCAACACCGCCAACGGCAACGCCGACCTCGGCATCGAGGCCGAGCCCGGCGTCACCGACGGCGGCGGCAACAGGGCGCGGGGCAACGGCAACCCCGCCCAGTGCCTGAACGTGTCGTGTAGGTAGCCGGGGGCCCCGTCCGGCTCAGCCGCCCTCCGCCTCGCTCGCCACCCGCGGCGGGAGCGATGGCTCGACCCGCAGGAGCCGCGCCGGCCACCCCGGCAGCCACCAGTTCCAGCGCCCCATGAGCGAGATCACCGCGGGGACGATCAGCGCCCGGATCACGGTCGCGTCGAGCAGGATCCCGGCCGCCAGGCCGGTGGCCATCATCTTCACGTCCGTCCCCGGCGCCGAGGCCATCGAGGTGAAGGCCAGGAACAGGATCAGCGCCGCGCTCGTGACCAGCCGCCCGGTGCGCCCGATGCCCTGGACCACCGCCGTCTCGGTGGAGCCCGTGCGGTCGTACTCCTCCCGCATCCGGGAGAGGATGAACACCTCGTAGTCCATCGACAGGCCGAACAGGAACGCGAAGATCATCAAGGGCATCCACGAGGGGATCGAGCCGGTCGCCTCGATGCCCCAGATCGCCTCCGAGCCGAACCCGTGCTGCCAGACCAGCACCAGCACGCCCCAGGCGGCGGCGACGCTCAGGACGTTCAGCAGGATCGCCTTCGCGGGCAGCAGCAGCGAGCGGAATGCCCGCGCCAGCAGGATGAACGTCGTGATCGTGATCAGGGCGATCATCAGCGGGAAGCTGCCGTAGACGGCGTCGATGAAGTCGGAGTTGGCCGCGGGCTGGCCGCCGACGAGCACACCGGGCCCGGCCGCGTGCGCGGTGTCGCGGACCGCTGCGAGCGTGGCCTCGCCCTCGTCGGATCCGCTGTCGGGAACCGGGATCCCCTCGACGATCGCGGTGCCGTCGCGCCGCCAGTCGCGCCCCTGGGGCGCCACCGCACCGTGGATCCCTTCCACCTGACGCAGGTCCGCTGCCACCTCACGGGGGTCGGTGCCGCCGTCGACCAGGATCTCGTGCGGGAGCAGTGAACCTTCGCCGATGCCGGCCTGCTCGAGCGCCACGAGGCCGTCCTTCGCGTCGCCCGACTTCGCGATCGTGTCGGCGTCGGAGGTGCCGAGCTGGAGGTCCGTGGCCGCCAGCGCGAGCGCGAGCACGACCGCCATCCCCGCGCCGGCCGCGAGCCAGCGTCGCCGCGAGACCGCCTGCGCCCAGCGGGTCCAGGCGCGGCTTGCCTTGTCGTCCGTGCGGCGGTGGGGCCAGTCGAGCCTGGGCCCGGCCTTCGCCAGGACAACAGGCAGGAGCGTGATCGCGACCAGCGTCGACACCAGCGGGATCAGCATCCCGCCGTAGCCCATCGAGCGTAGGAACGGCAGCGGCAGCGCGACCAGGGCGAGGAGGCCGATCGCGACGGTGATGCCGCTGAAGATCACGGCCCGGCCCGCAGTCTCCATCGCCCGCTGCACCGCCTCGTCGCCCGAGCGCCCGTGCGAGCGCTCCTCGCGCCAGCGCGAGACGACGATCAGCGAGTAGTCGATCGCCACTCCGAGGCCGATCAACGCGATCAGGAACTGGACGATCGGCGAGACGGCGGTCAGCTCGGTCAGCCCGAGCAGCAGCAGGAACGTGGTCATGATCGAGACGATCGCCATCCCGAGCGGGACGATCGCGAGGAAGGAGGCGAACACGAACGTGAGCACGATCAGCGCCCCGGTGCCGCCGAGCACGGCCTCGAGCAGCACGCCCGGGCCCTCGCTGCCGCCGCTGTCCTCCATCAGCGCGTCGAACCCGGTCAGGTGAACGGGCTGGCCGGCGACCGTCACGCCGGCGAGCGCCCTCTGGGCGGCCTGCTCGGCCTTCGGGTTCTCCCCGAATGCCGAGTCCGGGTCGGGCTGCGGATAGACGATCGCGAAGGTCGTCCGCCCGTCGTCGGAGACGAAGGTCTCGTCGCCGGTCGAAGCGTAGGAGGCGATGCGGGAGTTGGGCAGCGCCTCGTCGAGCCGCGCATCGAGCCGTGCCAGGTCGGCCCGTAACCCTTCTGAATGGACCGTCTCGCCCTGCGGAACCGTGACGACGGGGACCAGCGGGGCGGTGTCGCCACCGGTGCCCCGGTAGCGCTCCGCGATCGCGACGTTGGTCTCCCAGCCCTCCTTGTTGGGGACCGAGAACTCCGGCTCGAGTGCGTCCGAAGCCGGCCCCGCCGCCGCGATGCCGGCGATCGTGAGCACGATCCAGCTGACGACGACGATGCGCTTGTGGGCGAGGACCCAGCGGGTGAGCGAAGACACGCGCCTACCTCCAAAAGTCGTTGGTCATCGCAACGGTTTTTATCACAAAACGTTTCCGCGGGTAATGTTATATTTGTCACACAATGCGCTGGGACCACCCGCCACCCGAGCCCCTGGCCAGCGCGCCGGGCTTCCTCCTGTCCTGGAACGGGCAGCGGATGGCGCACAGGTTCGCCGCGGTGCTGGAGCCGCTGGGGCTCCGGCCGCCCCACTTCGGCGTGCTGACGCTGATCGACGCACATCCCGGCAGCGCCCAGCAGGAGCTCGTCACACGCTCGCTGATCGACCCCAGCTCGATGGTCGCGGTGATCGACGAGCTCGAGGGAATGGGACTCGCGGAGCGCCGCCGCCATCCGGACGATCGCCGCAAGCATGCGGTCCATCTCACTCCGCGCGGCCGGCGCACGCTCCAGCGCGCGCGGGGGGTCGCGATGAAGATGGCGCAGGACGTGTTCGCGCCGCTCGAGCAGGGCGAGCTCGAGACGCTGCGCCGCCTCCTGCGCAAGCTCGCAGGCGTGGAACCGGCGTAGAATCCGGATCTCCACAGATCGGCGAGGGAGGTTCCGATGCCCGAGACCATGGACCCCACGTTCTATCGGTCGCCCGCGGCAGCGATCGGCGCGCCGCCTGAGAGTCTCGCCTATGTCGCGGCGTTCGACCCGGCCGGCACGCGGCGCGACGCGATGACGGTCGTCGACTGCGACGCCGAGGCGCCGACCTACGGTCAGGTGGTCGGCTGGACGGACCTGCCGACCGCAGGCAACGAGCTGCACCACTTCGGGTGGAACGCCTGCTCCAGCGCGCTCTGCCACGAGGGCCATGCCCACGACGGCCCGCTCGAGCGCCGTTACCTGATCCTGCCGGGCGTCCGGTCGTCGCGCACCTACGTGCTCGATACCAAGCCCGACCCGCGGGAACCGCGGGTCATCCGCACCATCGAGGCCGAGGAGCTCGCGACCAAGGCCGGCTACTCCCGCCCGCACACGGTGCATTGCGGACCCGGCGGCCTCTTCATGTCCAACCTGGGCGGCGCCGGCGGCACCGACGGCCCGGGCGGGGTGGCGCTCATCGACCACGACACGTTCGAGGTCGTCGGCGCCTGGGAGACAGACCGCGGCGAGCAGCATTTCGGGTACGACGTGTGGTGGCACCTCAACGAGGACATCGCCATCACATCGGAGTGGGGAACCCCGTCGATGTTCGAGAACGGGCTGAACCCCGAGGACCTCCTGGGACGGCGCTTCGGCCACCACCTCAACTTCTGGAGCCTGTCCGAGGGCAAGCTCATCCAGCGGGTCGACCTCGGCGACGAGCATCAGATGGTGCTCGAGCTCAGGCCGGCACACGATCCCCGGCAGACCTGGGGTCTCGTCGGCGTGGTGATAAGTGTCGAAGACCTCTCAGCCTCCGTGTGGCTGTGGTACCGGGATGACGGCCGGTGGACGGCGAAGAAGGTGATCACGATCCCGGCCGAGCCCGCCGACGTTTCCCAGCTCCCGCCCGCGCTTCAGCCCTTCGGCGCCGTTCCGCCGCTGGTGACCGACATCGACCTGTCGGTGGACGACCGCTGGCTGTACGTGTCCTGCTGGGGGACAGGGGAGCTGAAGCAGTACGACGTGAGCGACCCGCACAACCCGAAGGAGTCGGCCGCCGTGCGGCTGGGAGGAATCGTCGGCCGCACCCCGCATCCCGCCGCTCCCGAGCTGCCGCTGGCGGGCGCGCCCCAGATGGTGGAGGTGAGCCGCGACGGCAGGCGCGTCTACGTCACCAACTCGCTCTACGCGTCGTGGGACGACATCTTCTACCCGGATGGCGTCGGCGCCTGGATGGCCCGCCTCGACGCGAACGCCGAGGCCGGTGGCATGACCGTCGACCCGCGGTTCTTTCCGCACGGCGACGACTTCCGCGGGCTGCGGGTCCACCAGACCCGGCTCCAGGGCGGGGACGCGTCGAGCGACTCCTACTGCTTCGCGGGATAGCAGTAGACGGGGCTCGTGGAGCCGGGCGGCGTGGACTAGCGGTGCGCAGGGGATCGCTCTCGACGCTGGCGCTGGTCGCGGTCGCGGTCGGAAGCGGCTGCGGCTCAGACGGAGAGGAGTCCCGCGGCGAGCAACCGCGCGCAGCTGAGGCTCGTCGCGGTGAAGCTTCCGAATCGCTCGGGCGGTCGCGGCCGCCGCGCGTGACCCTCCGCGAGTACCGGGTCTTCGAGGGGGCCGGACCGCACGACGTGGCCCCGACCCGCGACCGCGCGGTCTGGTTCACGGCCCAGGCGGCCGGGGAGCTCGGCCGCCTCGACCCGCGCACCGGACGCGTCCGGCGCATTCCTCTCGGCGCAGGCTCCGCGCCCCACGGCGTGATCGTGGGACCCGACGGAGCGGCCTGGGTGACCGACGGCGGGCAGAACGCGATCCTGCGGGTCGACGCGAGGTCGCTGCGTGTGCGCCGCTTTCCCCTGCCCGGCGACCGCGCGGGCGCGAACCTCAACACCGCCACCTTCGACCGTCGGGGGCGCCTGTGGTTCACCGGCCAGGCCGGCGTCTACGGCCGCCTCGACCCGCGCTCCGGCCGGATGCGCATCTTCGACGCCCCGCGCGGACCGGGCCCCTACGGCATCGCGACCACACCGGCGGGGGAGGTCTGGTACGCGTCCTGGCCGGGAGCCACGTGGCCCGCATAGACACTCGGAGCGGCCGGGCCCGGATCGCCGAGCCACCGACCGACGGCCAGGGCGCCCGCCGCATCTGGCCCGACTCGCGCGGGCGGCTATGGATCAGCGAATGGAACGCCGGCAAGGTCGCTCGCTATGACCCGGCCTCGCGCCGCTGGCGTGAATGGCGCCTGCCGGGGAACGACCCCCAGCCGTACGCCGTCTTTGTGGACGAGGCCGACCTCGTCTGGCTCACGGACTTCGGCGCCAACGCCCTCGTGCGCTTCGACCCGGTGCGGGAACGGTTCGAGACCTTCCGGCTGCGGTCGCCCGGCGCGAACGTCCGCCAGCTTCTCGGCCGTCCGGGCGAAGTCTGGGGAGCCGAGTCGGGCGCGGACCGGCTCGTGGTGGCCCGGTCGCGCTGAGTGGGGCACGGAATGCGGAGGGCCGCCCACGAGGGACGGCCCTCCTTACAGGTGCGATTCGGAGCGAGAAACGGTTTGGTCCAGCCCGGGCGGGACGTTGTCCCGGCCCCGCTTCTCACCGGCGCTAGGGGTGGATTCCGCGAAGCGGCTCGCACCCTGCACACGCCGCGCCGCCGCTCACGCGACGGCGGGAACGGGCGGCCGCCTAGCGGCCCCGCACCTCCAGCGTCCCAACAAGCATGTGATTCAGTCGGACCACCTCCTTTCTCTGGTCCGCTAATTGAAGCACGCGCGAGCCACGGTCGAAGGTCCCTCGAAGCCGCCGGGCTGCAGGAGCAGCGGAGGCGCTCGCCTCTACCGGTCACTGGGACCGCCACGCAGCCAGTCCCAGTAGGTGGGCCGATGCAGCAGCTCGAGCTTGATCCCGTCGGGGTCGTAGAAGAAGACGGCGTAGTGGCCGGGGGTGTAGTCGTAGTCCGCGGGCCCGCTCTCGATTCGGGCCCTACGGGAGCCCATCGGGGAAGGCATGTGGCTCTATGCCTCCGGCCAGACGCAATGCCTTGCCGTTATATGAATTGTTCGGTCCGATCCGGATCGGCGTCGAGCCGACCTAGGATCGGACCCTTACGCCCCGACACCCGAACGTCGCTTCTGCCCTTGGCGCAAAGGAGCAGCTCGGGCCGATCCGTTGCACTGCCGCACTACGTCCAATCCGGGCGCTTGCCGCGACGGTCGCGAGACGCTCGCTCGCGTCCGGGGGGCTGTCTCGCACCGGATGGTGGGCGCTTTCGCTCTACCGAGAAAGCGGTGCGGGTAGGGGCGCTGCCCCTTTCGGGGCAGTGAGCGGAAGCGCGTCCGGTGTGGTTGCCGGTCGGGGGGTCAGTCGACTAGACGAATCTGGGCGTCAAGCGGTCGGCGGTGCGCAGCGCGAAGGCGAGAGGCCGGGTGAGGAACGCCACGAGCGCGCCCCGCAGGCGTCCGCGACGCCTCGCCGAAACCCGCGGCGGGAGCGCCGCGAACAGCGTCCCGAGGCTCGCGAGCGGACGGACGAAGACCTTGAACTCAACGATCTGCCCTTGCTCGTTGAAGCGCACCAGAGTGATGGCTTCGAGTTCCACCCCGCGAACGCGCGCGCGAAAGGAGAACGATCGCGTATCGCCGAGCGCGAGCGGTTCGGTGGTGTCGAGGTCCTCGAGGACGGCGAAGATGTCGCGGTGCAGTGCCGCGACCTCCTCCTTGCCCTCGAACCGTATTCGCGCTGTGATCGGGGAGTGAAAGACGACGTCGGGCGCCAAGAGCTCGGCGACCGCATCGGCATCGCCGCTTTCCCCGGCGGCGCGCAGGGCGGTGATCGCCGTTGAGAACGGCGAGGTGGAAGGGGCGGCGGGACCGGAGACAGACATTGGAACCCCTCTCGTGAGAGAACATCCGATATTGCTTGATAGAATCAAGTTTTCTGGAAGAAGTCAAGCATATGCCAGCTCGTTCCTACGGGCAGTTCTGCGGTCTAGCGCGCGCGCTTGACGCGGTGGGTGATCGCTGGAGCCTGCTGATCGTCCGCGAGCTCCTTCCCGGCCCGATGCGCTACAGCGAACTCGTGGCGTCGCTGGGCGGGATAGCCACCAATCTCCTGGCCGACCGCCTGCGGAGCTTGGAGTCCTCCGGAGTGATCGAGCGGCGGCTGGGCCAGACGAGCGGCGTCGTCTACGCCCTGACGCCCTGGGGCAGTCAGCTCCGTGAAGCGATCGAGGCGCTCATCCGCTGGAGCATCCCGCTGATGGCAAGCGGCCGAGGCGGCGACGCCCTGCAGCCTCGCTGGCTGGCTGTCGCGCTCGAAGCGCTGCTCCGCGGAAGGACGGCAAAGCCTCCGGCTGAGCTTGGCATCGAGGTTGCCGGTTTATTCATGACCCTGCGGATCGGCAAGGACGGCCCCCACGTCACCGTCCAACCCGACCGGCGCCCCGACACGATCCTCAAAGCAGAGCCAGAGGCGGTCCTCGGACTTGCCGCCGGTGCGATCACCATCGACCAAGCACTGTCCCGAGCGAGCGTCCACGGCGACCGGCGCGTCCTCACCACGGTGCTGGGCGGGGCGCAGACATGAGCGGGCTGCTCGACGAGGTCCTCACCGCCCATGGCGGCCTTGAACGGTGGCG
>JBOGZM010000161.1:0-7187 GCA_050697255.1 Solirubrobacterales bacterium | reverse complement strand
TCACGACCCCGCGCGCGGTCGGGTCCGTGCCGGTCGCGACCACGACGGGCTTGCCGCGCAGGTCGGGCCTTCGCCGCAGCTCCACCGCGACGAAGAACGCGTCCATGTCGAGGTGCGCGACCCAGCGCGCCCCCTCGGCCGGCGGTCCGGACGCGCTCAGCGGCTCAGACGCCGGCCGCGCCGGCAGGAGCGCCCGCGCGCTCGGTGTTCTCGACGATCGCATCGATGAACTGCGGCCACAGCTCGGGCGGCAGGTCGTGGCCCATGCCGGGGAACTTGATCAGCTTCGACCCCGGCACCGCGGCCGCCGTCGCCTCTCCGCCCGACAACGCGATCAGCGGGTCCTCCTCGCCGTGGATCACGAGCGTCGGCACCTTCACGCTGCCGAGGCCCGGCGTGCGGTCCGCCGAGGCGAGGATCGCGGCCAGCTGGCGCAGGAACCCCGCGGGGTAGTGCGAGCGGTCATACATAGCCCCGATCAGGGCCTTGAACTCCTGCTCGTCGAGCGGGTACTTGGGCGAGCCGATCTGGCTGAAGACGTTGAACTGATAGTCGATGAAGCCCTCGCGGTCGCCCGGCGCCGGCCCCGCCAGGAGGGCGAAGATGTCCGGTCGCGGCTGGCCCACGGCGCGGTCGCCGGTCGTCGACATGATCGACGTCAGCGACAGCACCCGGTCCGGGTGGCGACAGGCGAGCGTCTGGGCGATCATGCCGCCCATCGACAAGCCCACCACGTGGGCCGCGTCGACGCCGAGGTGATCGAGCAGCCCGGCGGTGTCCTCCGCCATGTCCTCGAGCGAGTAGGGCGCCGCGGCGGTGTTGCCGCTCATGAAGATCTCGAGCACGTTCGGCGTGCCCCCGCCCTCGATCTTGCTCGACAGCCCGACGTCGCGGTTGTCGAACCGCACGACGTGGAAGCCGCGGTCGGCGAGCATGTTGCAGAAGCGCTCGTCCCACCCCAGCAGCTGGATGCCGAGCCCCATGGTCAGCAGCACCGTGGGCTTCGACGCGTCGCCGAACGCCTCGTACTCCAGCTCGATGCCGTTGGTCTGGGCACGGGGCATGCGGTTGGAAGCCTACCGGGATACTGCATCCATGGACGACCAAATCGAGATCACGCGGCGCCTGCTCGCCGCGTGGGGCACCGAGGACTGGCCGTGGGAGCTGATGGCGGAGGACTTCGTGCTCGAGCAGCACGGCGGCACCATGGCGGGGGTCTATCCCGGCCGGGACGGGATCGAGCAGTACGCCGGCGAGTTCGCGGATGCCTGGGATCGGCACGAGACCGCCGTTGACGAGATCACCGAACGCGACGACGCCATCGTGGCCCTCACCACGCTCGAGGTGCACGGCCGCCTGAGCGGCATCGACATCGAGATCAGGGGCGCCGGGATCGTGCGGTTCGACGCCGCCGGAAAGGTCGCCCGGCTGGACGTCTACACGGATCGAGACGAGGGACTGGCCGCGGCCTCGAGCCCGTAGATCGCGCCGTACTTGTCACGCAGATAGCTCACGTACGGGCCGATCTCGATCGGCCGGCCGGTCGCCCGCTCGACGATCTCTGCCGACTCGAGCTTGCGACCATGACGGTGCACGTGCTCGCGCAGCCAGTCGCGCAGCGGGGTCAGCTCGCCCTGCTCGATGCGCTCCTCCAGGTCGGGTAGCGCCTCGTGCGCCGCCTTCCACAGCTGCCCGGCGATGATGTTGCCGAGCGAGTAGGTCGGGAAGTAGCCGAACAGCCCCTCGGCCCAGTGCACGTCCTGCAGGACGCCGGCAGAGTCGTTCGGCACCTCGACGTGCAGGTACTCGCGCACGCGCTCGTTCCACGCCTCCGGCAGGTCGGCCAGGTCGAGTGTCCCGGCGAACATCGCCCGCTCGAGCTCGAACCGCACGAGCACGTGCAGGTCATAGGTGAGCTCGTCCGCCTCGACACGCACCAGCGAGGCCCGCACCTTGTTCACGGCGCGGTAGAAGCCATCCGGGCCGATGCCCTCGAGCCGCTCCGGGAACGTGCGCGCCACCACGTCGTAGAAGCAGCGCCAGAACGCGCGGCTGCGCCCGACCAGGTTCTCCCAGGTGCGGCTCTGCGACTCGTGCATGCCCAGCGATACCGGCCGGCACAGGGGCGTGCGCATCGTGTCGCCGTTGACGCCGCTCTCGTAGAGGCCGTGCCCCATCTCGTGCAGCGCCGAGAACAGGGCGGTGGACAGGTTGCCGTCGCTGTAGCGGGTCGTGATGCGCACGTCGGTGGGGGAGAAGGCGGTCGCGAACGGGTGCGCGGTGTCGTCCAGGCGCCAGGTGCCGGGCGCGATCGGCATCCGCTGCAGCAGCGCGAGCACCACCTGCCGCTGGCGCGCGACGTCGAACCCGTCGTAGAGGAAGGAGTCATCGACCGTGCGCGAGCGGTCCAGCACCGCGCGGGTGAGCGGCAGCAGCGCGTCCTTCAGCTCGCCCAGCAGGCGCTCCATCTCCGTGGTCTTCATCCCGGGCTCGAAGTCGTCAAGGAGCGCGTCGTAGGGGTCGTCCACGTCCGGGAAGCAATCGACGTACTGCCGCCGCAGCTCGACGTTGCGGCGCAGGTGGGGAAGCAGGAGCCCGAAGTCGCGGCGCTCGCGCGCCTCGCGCCATGCATGCTCGCCGGTCGCGGCGGCGCGCGCCAGCTCCGCCTCGAGGTCGGGCGGCACGCGGCGCGCCTTCTGGTGGTCGCGGCGTGCGACCCGGATCAGGCTCGCCTCGGTGGAGTCGTGCGGGAGCGACTCTTCGTACGCGCTCAACCCATCGAGCAGCCGGCCGATCTCGTCCGCCGCCAGCCGGTAGTGCTTCACGCGCGCGAGCGTCGCGAGCTGGTCAGCGCGTGCCGCGGCACCCCCGGAGGGCATCTTGGTGCGCTCGTCCCACGCGAGCACGGCGCACGCCCGATCCAGGTCGTGCACCTCGGCCAGGCGCTCGCGCAGCTCGGTGTAGCCAGCCGGCTGCATACCGCCACGGTATCGGCGATTCCAGGCCGGAACTTGCGATACACGGTGTCAAATGAGATGCCCGTCCCAGGGGCGCCCCAGCGGTTGGACGGAGCGGCTGACAGGCCTGCGCGCGGGTCCTCCAAAGTGTCCATACGGGAAGAGACAGAGATGTCTGATTTGCGCCGTCATCGTGGCCGGCGTGATCGGGCGGCGGCGCTTGCCACCGCCCGCTTCGAGTGAGGACGCGACCCCGGGCGGCGGCGGCTGAGGGTGCCGCCGCCCGGAGTAGGAGGGGGCGCCTCGCGGCCGGGATGTCCGGGAGGCGCCAGAGCCAGGGCTTCCTAGCCCTGGTTGGCTTGATCGGGCCTTTCGCCCAGCTTCACCTGAGCGCTGCGGCGCTCGTCGCCGCGGAAGTATTCGACGCGGACCTGCTCGCCGGGCTTCAGCGCCGAGATCACGTCGGCCAGCTCGCTCGGGTCGGAGATCTCCCTGTCCCCGACCTTCACGATCAGGTCGCCGCCCGCCGAGAGGCCGCTGTCGGTGCGGCGCTGGCCGCCGCGCAGCCCGGCGTCGTCAGCCGGACCGCCGCGCACGACACTCTGCACCAGGGCACCGCGGTCGGTCGGCAGGTTCAGCTGGCGCGCCACCGCGGATTCCACGTCGGCGCTCGAGACGCCAAGGTACGCGCGCTTCACCTCGCCCGACTTCCGAAGCTCGGGGATCACTTCCTTGGCCGTGTCGATCGGGATTGCGAAGCCCACGCCGCTGTTGGAGCGGGTGCCGCTGGACGCGATCTGCGCGTTGACTCCGATCACGCGGCCGCGCTCGTCGATCAACGGCCCGCCGGAGTTGCCGGGGTTGATGGCGGCGTCGGTCTGGACGACCTCGTCGATCGTGAATCCGTTCGGCGACTGGATCTCGCGCCCGAGTCCCGAGACGATCCCTGAGGTCACCGTGCCCCGGAGGCCGAACGGGCTGCCGATCGCGATCACCGGCTCACCGACGCGCACCTGGCTGGACGAACCCAGCCGCAGCGGGCGCCCGTCGGCGTCGCCGGGGTCGATCTTTAGCAGCGCGAGGTCGGTGGACGGGTCGGTCCCGGTCACCTTCGCGTCGACCGGGTCGCCGTCCTCACCGAAGCGCACGTCGACCTCCTCGGCGTCGTCGACCACGTGCTGGTTGGTGAGGATGGAGCCGTTGCCGTCGACCAGGAACCCGGACCCGGAGGCCTGCCCCGGCCCCTGGCCGCGGGCCTCCACGAATACAACACCGGAACGCGTGTTTTCGTAGAGACCCGCGACATCGAGGCCGCCGGAGGGGGAGGCGGCCGTCTGGGTCGGGACTGCTCTCCCGGAGGAAGCGGGGGAGTTGTCGTCGTCGAATGCGCCGGCCAGTGCAAGAGCGGCGAACACGACGCAGGCTGCGAACGCGCCGATCAGGGCGGGGAAGAGCTTCGAGCCTACGCTCGAGGACATGCGGCATCACTCCTTCGGGGCATGGGTTTGAGTAGAGCAGCGGATTCCTAGAACTGCCTTAGGGGCGCCTAAGAGTTGTTTAAGGATGGGGCCACCTGCGCGGGCGCCGGCCGGATGTGCCGAACTGGACGCCACTCAACCAGCGCAGCTTGAGAGAGCTCTGTGACCGGTGTGAGAGGTTGCTAAAAGTCCGACGACCGGGGTGGTCCGCGGGGGGTCGTGCTCGAGTGGCGCCGCCGGTGTTCACCAGCAACTCAAGGGAGGAGTGGGCGGCTCGCGCCCGCGAAAGCGCTAAGCCGGCTCGAGCAGCACCACGGGGATCTCGCGCTCGGTCCTGCGCTGGTATTCCTCGTACGGCGCGTAGATCGAGACCAGCATCGGCCACAGGCGCTGCTTCTCCTCCGGCGTGGCCTGGCGCGCGACCACATCGCGCCGCTCGGACCCGATCTGCACCGTGGTCCGCGGATTCGCCTTCAGGTTCGGCCACCAGACCGGGTCGCGGTTCGCGCCGCCGAACGACGCCACGATCACGACGACCTCGCCGTCCGCGAGGTAGAGCAGCGGGCTCGTGTAGAGCTTGCCGGTCTTGCGGCCGACGTGATCGACGAGCGCCACCGGCGCCCCCCTGAAGTTGCGCCCGATGCGGCCGCCGCTGGCGCGGTAGACGCGCACGTGCGCCTGGGTGAACCGGTGCCAGCCCCGGTATCCGAGCTTGCGCAGCAGTCGCCGCATCGCGGCGGCAGTATCGCAGGGATAGGGCGCGCGCCCTAGCGGCGCACGTCCTCGCAGCCTGTGACGGAGTCGAGCGCGTCGACATCCGCGCGGTCGGAGCCGGGACCGCAGTCGACCTCGTCGCGGAGGCCGTTGTTGGCCGCCTGGATGTAGTCGTTGCCGCCGCCCCCGGCGAAGCGGTTCACGCCCAGGTTGTCCTCGAGGTAGTCGTTGCCGTTTCCGCCGTCCATCACGTCGTTGTCGAAGTTCCCCTCGAGGTGGTCGTCGCCCTCGCCGCCGGTCAGCGTGTCGTTGCCCTTGCGGCCTTGGAGGCGGTCGTTGCCGTTGCCGCCGTCGAGGTAGTCGTTGCCGGGGTCGCCCTCGAGATGGTCGTTCCCGTCCACCCCGAAGATGCTGTCGTCGCCGAACCCGCCCAGGATCAGGTCCACGCCGGGCGTGCCGCCGAGCTGGTCGTTGCCGTCGCTGCCGATGATGACCGACTCCTCGACCTCGCCCGGGTCGGTCAGCTCCGGAGGCACGCGCACGACCTGTTCGCACTCGACCAGGGTGTCGCGCGTGGGCGCGTCCTCCTCGACGTAGACGGTGTCGTTGCCGGAGTCGCAGTCGACCGAGTCGTGGTGGCCGTCCGCAACGTGGATCACGTCGTTCCCCTTGCCGCCGGTGACGATGTCCTCGCCGGTGCCGCCCTTGATCGCATCGATGCCGTCGCCGCCGCTGATCAGGCGGTCGTCGCCCGAGCCGCCCTGCAGGACGTCGTCGCCGGCCGAGCCGTAGATGCGGTCGCGGTGCTTCTGGCCCTGGAGGTTGTCGTCGCCGCTGCCGCCGGACAGCCGGTCGCCCGCACGGCCCCCCCTTGCGGTGTCGTTGCCGTCCTGGCCGTACACCCGGTCCACCCCGCCGCCGCCGATGAAGCTGTCGGCGCCCTCGTTCCCGTACATCCGGTCGCCCGCACGAGCGCCGTCGAGCAGGTCGTTGCCCGGGCCGCCCTCGAGGTGGTCCCGCCCAAGGCCGGACTCGATCAGCTTGTCGTCGCCCTCGCCGCCGAACGCGCGGTCGTCGGCGTCGCCGGGGTCGAGGTGGTCGTTGCCGGGGCCGCCGTCCAACGTGTCGTTGGAGTTGCCGCTGTGCATGTAGTCGTTGCCGTCGGAGCCCTTGAGCGAGTCCCGCCCGAAGCTGCCGAACACCCTGTCGTCGCCGGGGCCGCCGTCCACCTGGTCGTTGCCGATCCCGCCCGATGCGACGTCGTTGCCGTCACCGCCCTCGACGACGTCGTTGCCGCGGAAGCCGTGCAGCGTGTCGTCGGAGCCGAGCCCGCGCACCAGGTCGGGGCCGCGGTCGCCTTTCAACCTGTCCGGCCCGGGCGTCCCGATCAGGAGGGAATAGCCGGACTGCGCGGCCATGCCGGTGATGCGCCGCCCGACGCGCACGCGCCCCCGCAGCCGGCGGTAGCTGTAGCCGCTGGCAAAGGTGATCGTGCCGCTGCCCGAGTTCGCGAAGTAGATCCGCGCGCCGGTGGGGGAGAAGGCGACGAACGTCGGTCCCCGGCCGCCGGTCCCGACGCGCCGCGTGCGCTTGCCGCGGCCGGGACTGATGACCACCGCCTTGCGCGAGCGGCGTCCCGGCCCCACGATCGCGCGCCGGCCGTTCGGCGCCAGGGCGATCCCGCCCACGGGGCGGCGGATCCGGATCACGCGCGCGAACCTGAACGGCGCGGTGTCGATCACCGCCACCCGGCGGCTGCCGGCGTTGGTGACGTACACGCGCGCGCCCGACGTGTCGACCGCCAGCGAGAACGGGGTGATGCCGACCCGGATCGTCTTCAGCTTCTTCATGGCGACGAGGTCGAGCAGCGCCAGCTTGCGCCTGCCGCTGATCACGTAGGCGCGCGCGCCGTCCGGCGACAGCGCGATCGCGGCCGGGCGCTTCGACGTGGCGATCTCGGCGACCACCGCGCCTGTGGCGAGGTCGACCACCGTCACCCGCCCGCGGCGGCCGCCCGAGGTCACGTACGCGCGTGAGC
>JBOGZM010000160.1:0-7584 GCA_050697255.1 Solirubrobacterales bacterium | reverse complement strand
GGACCGTCTCGGACACGGAGTACCCGTCCCCGGGCGCGACGTTGCCAAAGGTGCGTGTATCGGACAGCGTGCCGTCGGCGTCGTCATCGAGCGAGAAGCTCGCCGGTGACAGGCCGCCGCCGGCGGTGAACGAGAAGTCCTGCGGGTCGTCGGCGGTCGCGTCCTTCACGACCACCAGCTTGCCGTACTCACGGTTGGCGAAGGTGCAGGTGACGGTTTCGCCCGGCGCCACGTTGATGCTGGACGGCGCGCTGCCGTCGTCGCAGGTGGCGCTCGTCTGCTCCCAGCCGCTGGGCACGCTCTCCGACACGGAGTAGCCGCCACCCGGCGCCACGTCGTTGAACGTGCGCGTGTTGGAGAGCGTCCCGTCGGAGTCGTCGTCGAGGCTGAAGCTGGCGGGCGACAGGCCGCCGCCGGCGGTGAAGGAGAAGTCCTGAGGGCCGTCCGGGGTGGCGTCCTTGACCACGACGATGTTGCCGCGCTTGTCGTTGTGGAACGTGCAGGTGACGGTCTCGCCCGGGCCCACGTCGATGTTCGACACGGGGCTGCCGTCGTCACACGAGGCGCCCGCGAGCTGCCACCCGGCCGGCAGGCTCTGGGCGACGGAGTACCCGTCGGTGGCCGGCACGCTCGCGAACGTGCGCGTGTTGGAGAGCGTCCCGTCCGAGTCGTCGTCGAGCTCGAAGCTCGAGGGGGAGAGGCCGCCGCCGGCGGTGAAGGAGAAGTCCTGCGCGTCGTTGGGCTCTGAGTCCTGCACCACCACGATCGCGCCGCGCTTGCGGTTCGCGAACGTGCAGGTGACGGTCTCGCCCGCGCCCACGTCGATGTCGGAGACGGAGCTGCCGTCGTCGCACGTGGCCGCGGTCTGGTCCCAGCCGCCGGCCACGGTCTCTGCCAGCGAGTAGTCCGAGCCGGGCACCACGTCGTTGAAGGTGCGGCTGTTCGAGAGCGTCCCGTCCGAGTCGTCGTCGAGGGAGAAGCTCGCCGGCGAGAGGCCGCCGCCGGCGGCGAACGAGAAGTCCTGCGGGTCGTCCGGCGTGGCGTCCTTGACCGCGACGATCCTGCCGCGCTTGCGGTTGGTGAACGTGCAGGTGACGGTCTCGCCGACTGAGATGCTGATGCTCGACACGGAGCTGCCGTCGTCACAGGTGGCGCTCTCCTGGTCCCAGCCACCCGGCACGGTCTCCGCGAGCGAGTAGCCCGAGCCGGGCGCGACGTCGTTGAAGGTGCGGGTGTTCGAGAGCGTCCCGTCCGAGTCGTCGTCGAGGGAGAAGCTCGCCGGCGAGAGGCCGCCGCCGGCGGCGAACGAGAAGTCCTGCGGGTCGTTCGGGACCGCGTCCTTGACGACCACGATCCGCCCGCGCCTGTTGTTCGTGAACGTGCATGTGACGGTCTCGCCTGCCGACACCGAGATGCCGGACACCGGGCTGCCGTCGTCACAGGTGGCGCTCTCCTGGTCCCAGCCACCCGGCACGGTCTCCGACAGCGAGTAGCTCGAGCCGGGCACGACGTCGTTGAAGGTGCGGGTGTTCGAGAGCGTCCCGTCCGAGTCGTCGTCGAGGGAGAAGCTCGCCGGCGTGAGGCCGCCGCCGGCCGTGAACGAGAAGTCCTGCGCGTCGTTCGGGACCGCGTCCTTGACCACGAAGATCCGCCCGCGCTTGCGGTTCGAGAAGGTGCACGTCACGATCTCGGCCGGCGCCACGTCGATGTTCGACGCCGGGCTGCCGTCGTCACAGGTCGCGCCGGTCTGGTCCCAGCCGGCCGGCACGGTCTCGGAGAGTGAGTAGCCGCCGCCGGGAGCGAGGCTCGGGAAGGTGCGGGTGTTCGAGAGCGTCCCGTCGGCATCGTCGTCGAGGCTGAAGCTCGCGGGCGAGAGGCCGCCGCCGGCCGTGAACGAGAAGTCCTGCGGGTCGTCCGGCGTCGCGTCCTTCACCGCCACGATCTGCCCACGCTTTTGGATCGTGAAGGTGCACGTCACGACCTCTCCGGCGCCGACGTCGATGTTGGAGATCGGGCTGCCGTCGCTGCAGGTGGCGCTGGACGTGAGCCACGCGGGCGGCACGCCGCCCGCCGCGAGGGAGTAGCCCCCGCCCACCGGCAGGTCGTCGAACGTCTGCGTGTTCGAGAGCCCCGGGTCGGAGTCGTCGTCGAGGCTGAAGGCGGCCGGCGCCAGCCCTCCGCCGGCCGTGAACGCGAAGTCCTGCGGGTCGTCCGGCTGTGTGTCCAGCACCGCGACGACGCGGCCACGCTTCTGGTTCGTGAACGTGCACGTGACATTCTCGCCGGGGGCGATGTCGATGGCGGACACGGGGCTGCCGTCGCTGCACGCGGCGCTGGACTGGTCCCACCCGGCGGGGACCGTCTCGGACGCCGAGTACACGCCGACGCGCACGCCGGTGTAGGTGCGCGTGTTGGAGAGCGTGCCGTCCGCGTCGTCATCGAGGTCAAAGCCGGCGGGGGAGAGGCCGCCGCCGACGCTGAACGAGAAGTCCTGCGCGTCGTTCGGCACGGCGTCCTTGACGATGCTCAGTGAGCCGTCCTGCTGGTTCACGAACGTGCAGGTGACCGTCTCGTTCGGCCCGACGTCGATGTTCGAGACCGGGCTGCCGTCGTCGCAGGTCGCGCTTGCGAGGGCCCAACCCGGCGGGTCGGTCTGTGCGATCGAGTATCCGTCGCGGGCCACGACGTTGCTGAAGGTGATCGTGTTCGGCAGCGCGGGGTTGGAGTGGTCGTCGAGCTGGAAGCTGGTCGGCGACAGGCCTCCGCCCGCCGTGTAGTCGAAGTCCTGCGGGTGGTCCGGAACGGCGTCCATCACGACGACGATCTGTCCGCGTTTCGTGTTCGTGAAGGTGCACGTGACCGTCTCTCCGGCCGACAGGGTGATGTTCGACACCGGGCTGCCGTCGTCGCAGGTGGCGCTCGACTGGGTCCAGCCGCTCGGCACCGTCTCGGACACGGAGTAGCCCGACCTGGGTGTGACGTCGTTGTACGTGCGGGTGTTGGGGAGCGTCCCGTCGGAGTCGTCGTCGAGGTGGAAGCTCGAGGGGGAGAGGCCGCCGCCCGTCGTGAACAGGAAGTCCTGCGGATCGTTCGGCTGCGCGTCCTTGACCACGACGATCCTGCCCCTCTTTGTGTTCACGAACGTGCAGGTGACGATCTCGCCCGGGGACAGGGCGATGTTCGAGACCGGGCTCCCGTCGCTGCAGATCGCGGAGGCCTGGGACCACCCGCTGGGCTCGGTCTCCGTGACCGAGTAGCCGGAGCCCGCGGCGACGTTTGCGAACGTGCGGGTGTTGGAGAGCGTCCCGTCCGAGTCGTCGTCGAGGGAGAAGCTCGTCGGCGTGAGCCCGCCGCCGGCCGTGAACGAGAAGTCCTGCGGATCGTTCGGCTGCGCGTCCTTGACCACCACGATCTGTCCCCGCTTGTGGTTCGTGAAGGTGCACGTGACCGTCTCGTTCGGGCTCACGGTGATGTTCCCGATCGGGCTGCCGTTGCTGCACGTGGCGCTCGCCGCGTCCCAACCGGGAGGCAGGGACTGCGACAGCGAGTACCCGGAGCCGGTCGGCACGTCGTTGATGGTGAGCGTGTTCGGCAGCGTCCCGTCCGAGTCGTCGTCGAGGGAGAAGCTCGCCGGCGTGAGCCCGCCGCCGGCCGTGAACGAGAAGTCCTGCGGGTCGTTCGGCACGGCGTCCATCACGACCACGACCTTCCCGCGCTTGTGGTCGGTGAACGTGCAGGTCAGGTCCTCTCCGGCGTCGACGTCGATGTTCCCCACCGGGCTGCCGTCGTCGCATGACGCGGCGGCGAGGTCCCAGCCGGGGGGCGTGGCCTGGGCGACCGAGTAGCCCACCCCGGGCGTGACCTGCGAGAACACCTCGGCGTTGACGAGTGTCCCGTTGGAGTCGTCGTCGAGCAGGAAGTTCGTCGGGCCGAAGCCGAGCGGGCCGAAGTTGAACCCGCCCTGTTCGAGCCCGATCGCGCTGAACGAGAAGTCCTGGGCGTCGTCGGGCATCGCGTCGAGCTCGACCGTGACGGTGCCCGGCACGTTGGCGGAGTAGACGTCCGTCGTCATGTCGGTGTCCGTGGAGATCAGGGCCTCCGGCGTGCGGAAGAAGATCCGCTTGCCGCCGGCCGAGATGCCGCGGAACCTGGCATCCTGAGCTCCGTTCCCCCCCGTGGGGCCGCTGCTGATCAGGCTTGTGACGCCCCCGTATCGCTCGTACACGTCGGTGCGCGCGTCCGTGTCGGTCCCCACCAGCGACTCGGTCGTCTCGATGACCACGTGCGTGCCGTCGTCCGAGGCGCCTGCGAAGTAGGCGTCCGTCGGGCCTCCGCCGCCGTCCGGCCCGGTCGAGAGCAGGGTCAGGCCGCCCGCCTCCGCCCGGTATATGTCCTGATAGGCGTCGGTGTCCGCCGCGGTGAGCGGCTCGTCGGTGCGGGCGAAGACCCTGGTCCCGTCGGTGGACGCGCCCACGAAGTACGTGCTCTGGGCGCCGTTGTTGTTGTTGGCGCCGGGGGTCAGGAGAGTCACCGCCCCGCCGGTGCTCTGGTAGACGTCGGTCAGCCCGTCGCGGTCGGTCGTGGTGTTGAGCTGCTCTGCGGTCTCGATGAACACCCGCGAACCCGTTTGGGAGATGCCCATCAGGCTGGCGCGCGGGCCGCCGTTGCCGCCCGAGGGGCCGATCGAGTGGATCGTGGTCGTGCCGCCCGAGCGCTCGTAGACGTCCTGCCCGGAGTCGGTATCGGCCGCGACCAGCGACTCGTCGGTGGTGAAGAACACCCGCGAGCCGTCCGCGGAGGCGACCCCGAAACGCGCCGGAAGCTCGGCGTTCCCGCCGCCCGGGCCGGTCGAGAGCAGGGTGGTGACGCCGCCCGAGCGCTCATATACGTCCTGCTCGGAGTCGGTATCGGCCGCGACCAGCGACTCGGTCGTGTGGAAGAAGACCTTCTCGCCGTCCTCGGAGAACGCCGTGAACTCGACGCCCGGGTCACCGTTGCCGCCGTCCGGGCCGGTGGAGATCAGCTTCACCGCGCCTGCCGAGCGCTCGTAGATGTCGAGCGACGAGTCGTTGTCGGACGACAGCAGGGTCTCCCGGGTCGTCATGAAGATGTGGCTGCCGTCCTCCGTGACGCCGGCCACGTACGCGTCGTGGGGCCCGTTGCCGCCGTCGGGGCCGAACGAGGAACGCACGAAGCTGGAGCCCTCACGCCGGTATATGTCAAGGAAGCCGTCCGTGTCCGCCGGAACGAGTCCCTCCTCTGTCTGGAAGAGCACGGTCCGGCCGCCCTCCACCGCATCGCCGAAGTTCACCGGGAAGGCCCCGTTTCCACCCACGAGACCGGTGGAGAGCAGCGCCGTCCCGCTGCCCGTGCGCTCGTACAGATCGAGGGACGCGTCCGTGTCCGCGGCGACCAGCGGCTCGGCCGTGCTGATGATCGCGCGCTTCTCGACGCTCGCGGCACCCATGAGGTTGGCGCTCTGGGCCCCGTTCCCACCGTCGGGCCCGATCGACTCCAGCGACAGCTTCGTGTGCTGGGCGCCTGCCGCCGGGGTCAGCCACGCAGCCGCCGCCACGAGGACGACGGCGAGCACGGCAAGCCGAAGCCGCCGCATCGTTACCCCCGCTGCGGGCATCACGGTGCCCGCTTTAGCGAAGCCCCCTGCCTCGCATCTCCCTGCACGCCTCCCACGACGACGAGTGTATTTGGTTACTCCCGGTCTCGCCCCGGAATCGCAGTAGCCACCCAGGTGGCCACCGCGACGCCTGCGCCGGGACGAGGCTCGAATGGTAGCCTCTTTCCGGCAGATGAACGGGGGGCGAAGTCCGGGGGCAGCGCCTCGGCGCCACGGATCCGGCGTGCCGTGGAGCGCGAGGCGGGCAGGAGCGACATTGGTCGCGCTGGCCGTGTGCGCGCTGGTCGCGATCGCCGGGGCACCCTCTGCCGCCGCGAACGGCCGGCCCAACGTGCTGGTGATCATGACCGACGACCAGCGCGCGGACGGCACGATGGAGGTCATGCCGCAGACGCGGCAGTGGTTCGAGGACGGTGGCACCCGTTTCAGCCAGGCCTTCGCCACCACGCCGCTGTGCTGCCCCTCGCGGGCCTCGATCTTCTCGGGCCGGTACGTGCACAACCACGGCGTGGTGACGAACGACCTCGCGAACGTCCTCGACCAGCGCTTCACGATCCAGGCCTACCTGAAGGCGGTCGGGTACAGGACGGGGATCTTCGGCAAGTACATGAACGCCTGGAACCTCTCCCGCAACCCGCCGTGGTTCGACGACTGGGGGATCGGCACGGCGGGCTACCTGCCGTTCCGGGTGAACGAGAACGGCACGGTCAAGACCGTCAACCAGTACGCGACCTCCTATGTCCGCGACAACGGCGTGCGCTTCATCGAGGAGTCCGAGAACCAGGACGCGACGCCCTGGTTCCTGAATCTCTGGACGACTGCGCCGCACGCGCCTCAGACGCCCGACACTCCCTACCAGAATGCGAGCGTGCCGCCCTTCAGCCCCAACCCCGCGCACTCGGAGACCGACAGGCGCGACAAGTCTCCGCACGTGCAGGCCCAGACGGTTGACATGACCGACATCGAGGCCGAGCGGGCGAACCAGCTCCGCACGCTGATGTCGGTGGACGACATGGTCCAGACGGTCTTCGAGACGCTCGAGGTCACCGGGGAGACGTCGAGCACGCTCGCGATCTTCCTGTCCGACAACGGCTGGATGTGGGGGGAGCACGGCATGCGCGCGAAGGGGGACCCGTACGACCCGTCGGTCCGCGTGCCGATGTACGTGCGCTGGCCGGGCCACGTGATCCCGGGGGCCACGGACAGCCGCCTGGCCGCGAACATCGACCTCGCGCCGACGATCGCCGCCGCCGTGGGCGGAATCGCCCCCCCGGTGCCGATGGACGGCCGCTCCCTGCTGGACCCGATGCAGAGCCGCACGCGCCTGCTGACGGAGCATGAAGGGCTGTTCTCCGAGGACTCCGCGGGCCGCGGGTGGGCAGCGCTCCGCACCCTCACCTCGCATTACATCGAGTACTACGACGGCGCTGAGCACCAGCGGATCGGGCACCGTGAGTACTACGACCTGATCGCCGACCCGTTCGAGCTGGAGAACCTGCTCGCGGACGGCAGCGCAGCCAATGACCCGCCCACCGCGCCCCTGTCTGCGCAGCTTGCAGCAGACCGGGACTGCTCGGGACCCGGCTGCCCGTAGTCCCGATTTGGCTATCCTGGCCCGCCTATGAGCACTCTCCGGGGAGGCAGCTCTGTCGTGATGCTCCTGGCCGCCGCCGCGCTGGCGCTCGGCGCCTGCGGCGGTGACGACGAGGGCAACGGCGGCACCACCGGCGCGACCGCGCCGGAGACGACCGGAACCACCGAGACCGGCGCGACCGGGACCACGGAGAGGGAGCGCACCGGCACCACGCGTGAGGACCGCACGACGACCCGGGAGCGCGGCGAGGACAGCGGGGGGCGCGACCGCGGCGGGTCCGGCGGGGGCGGCGGCTCGAACGGCGCCGCGGACGACTCCGGCAGCGCGTCACAGCCGACCGCGCAGCCCGGCGACG
>JBOGZM010000159.1:0-2819 GCA_050697255.1 Solirubrobacterales bacterium | reverse complement strand
GGCCATCTCGCCCGCGGTCGGCACGACCGAGCGGCGCGTGAGCAGCTCCGCCTCCGGGGTCTGCCCGCAGGCGCACACCGGCAGGTCGGGCGGGCAGATGCAGCCGCGCGCGCGGTCGGCGAAGAAGCGCTTCACCATCCGGTCCTCGAGCGAGTGGAACGAGATCGCGGCCATCCGCCCACCGGGCCGCAGCAGCTCCCAGGCCGCGGGCAGCGCGCGCTCGAGCGACTCGAGCTCGTCGTTGACCGCGATCCGGATGGCCTGGAACACGCGCCGGGCGGGGTGCCCGCCGGCGAACTGCGCCGGTGCGGGCACGGCGCGCTTGATCGCGTCGACCAGCTCCGTCGTGGTCTCGATCGGCGCCCTGCGGCGGCGGCGCGCGATCTCGCGCGCGATGGCGCGCGCGTAGCGCTCCTCGCCGTAACGGCGGAAGATCGACATCAGGCGGGCCTCGGGCCACTCGTTCACGACCGTGCGCGCGTCGAGCTCGGAGGACGGGTCCATGCGCATGTCGAGCGGCGCGTCATATGAGTAGGAGAAGCCGCGCTCGCGCGCGTCCACCTGCATCGAGGAGATGCCGAGGTCGAGGTACACGAGGTCGGCGGCCAGCCCCTCCGCGAGCAGCTCGGGCAGCACGTCCGCGTAGTCGCCCTGGATGAACCGGGCCGCGCAGGTCACCTCCGCCGCGAGGTCGTCGAAGTGCTCCTCGGCGTGCGGGTCGCGGTCGATGCAGACCAGCTGGCCGGTGGGGCCGATGCGGTCGGCGACCAGCCGCGCATGGCCGCCGGCGCCGAAGGTGCAGTCGACGACGACCGCGCCGGGCGCGGGGTCGAGCGCGGCGATCAGCTCACCAGCGAGAACCGGGACGTGGGTGCGTGCCATGTCGAGAACAAGTGTCACGGGTGCGATCCGATACCGGGTCCGGAGCCCCCGCCCCCACTCCCGCCTCCTGAGAGCCGGCTCGCCAGCTCCGGCGCCTCCTCGCTCAGCCGGGGCGCGTACTCGGACCACCGCGCGCGGTCCCAGACCTCGATCGTGTCGAGGCTGCCGATCACGGTGATCTCCTTGCCGAGGCCGGCGTACTCCATGAGCGGCGGGGGCAGGATGACCCGCCCGGAGGCGTCGAGCTGCCCGTCGAAGGCGTAGCCGCTGTAGTAGCGCTTGAGGTCCCGCGCCTCCTTGCTGAAGGGGTCGCGTGAGGAGATCGCGTGGTCGGTGAACTGGCGCCAGGCTTGCGCGGGCCGGATCGAGATACAGGGCTCGAGCTCCCGGGCCAGAACGACCCCGTCGGAGAGCGCTCCCCTGAACTTGGGCGGAATCGTGAGCCGGTTCTTAGCGTCCAGCGTGTACTCGTACTGCCCAAGAAAAGCCAACCCCGAAAAGCTCCCTGTTGAAGTGAGGTCCGGGCCGGGGAAGGCGAGGTGGGAGGAACCTCGCCAGCCCCGTCCGGTTCAACGTGGACCCCACTGTACCCCACTCTTCCCCACTTTGCAACACGTTTGCGAAAATATTCCCCACCGCTGAAAAGCCCGTGAGCACACGCTGCGTTCTAAGCGATTTTGAGGGCTGTCTGACGAGGCACTGCTTGTGATTTGACCCCCGCTTGTCCCCGGAATCGCATTTATGCGACAGCCTCCATAGACCCCCAAACCACGCAGTCGTCGGTCGGCGACGGTCGCGCTACGCGGCGGCGCGCTCGACGGCCTCGACCAGGCCGGTCATGTCCGGCAGCACCTCGGTGGCGACCGCGGCCGGGTGCCCCGAGCGGTCGCGATCGACCCACACCCGGGGGATCCCGAGCCGGGCGGCCGCTGCGCGGCGCAGGCCCTCGCGCAGGATGTCGCGGTAGGAGCGGATCGGCCGCTCGGCCTCGAGCACCAGCTCATGCGGGTGGTAGGCGTCGAGCACCTCCTGTCCCCTCTCCCCCGCCGCCTTGGAAAGCAAGCCCCCGCGAAGGGGAGAACTACGCGCGCCCGCGGCCCGCGCACCAGTCCACGAGCGTGCCGTAGCAGTCGAACGTCGCCCTCCTGTCGGCCACGCCGGTTCGGTCGCGCTCAGCGCCGCAGGCGGTCCATCTCCTGGCGGATCTCGTCCTCCGAGATCGGGCGGCGCCCGTACACGTCCCAGGCGTTCGCGGCCAGGCCGATGCCCCAGCCGGCGATCGGGAAGATCGGCCAGAAGAAGTCGCCGCTCGTGACGGCCCAGATCACGACCAGGAAGCCGTTCACCAGCAGGTATATGAGCACGTGCATGCCGAAGTCGCGCTTCTTGCGCAGGCGCGTGACGGCCGCCTGGCGCAGGGCGTCGTCCGTCTGTATCGGTGAGCCGGCTCCCACGGTCGCCCAACCTAGCGAATCGGCGGCCTCCCGGGCCAGCCTCCCCCGGTCGGGGCCTCCCCAATGGACGGCCTGCTAGTACGAGAGCGCCACGCCCGGCGCGGTCAGCTCGGCGATCAGGGCCGCGGCCACGATCAGCATCACGGACGGCACCAGCACGAACGCGACCACCAGCTGGATCTTGGGACCCGCACGCGCGGCCTGCTCGCGGATCCGGACCTGCTCTTCATGACGTGCGGCCGCGGCCTGACGTGCGAGCAGCTCGCCGAGCGGCAGTCCGCGGCGCCGAGCACGGCTCATGCATTCCGCGAACGCCCGGATCTGCGCCGATGGAAGCCGACGCGTCAGTGTCTCGAGCGCCCGGTCGTGTGGAGTGCCGAGCGCGATGGCGGTGGCCGCTCCGCGCCACTCCGCCGCGAGCGGCCCGGTGAAGCGGGCACCGACCGCTCCCAGCGCGGCGCCGGGAGAGGCGCCCGCCTCGAC
>JBOGZM010000158.1:0-4076 GCA_050697255.1 Solirubrobacterales bacterium | reverse complement strand
CATGAACTCGCCCCCGTAGGGGTAGGGCGGGCGGACCGCGGACACGATCGTCTTGCCGGTCAGGATCATCATGTCGCCGACCTGCTCGAACAGGTTCTTGGCGGGCAGGAACGCCCTGTCGGCGGCGTTACGAATCATGCGCGGTGCCCGTTGAGATCAGTTGCAACTCCTCCCTGCGCGGAAGCACTCGAACTTCCGCGAGACCCTCGCTACGCCCGGAAGCATAGGCGATAGTCAAAGGGCCTGCCAACGTGGAACATGCGCCGGCGGTGGCGGTCGCACTGGTATGTTTTCCCCCTCTTTGAGGAGGAGAGTCACATCACGCGCCGGCGTGCTGGCAGGGACGCTGGCGGCACTGGCCTTGGCGCTGAGCGCCTGCGGTGCGGACAAGCAGGACGAGAACGAGCCCGAGGGCGAGTTCAAGGTCGATGTCATCTCCGCGTCTTTCCCCGGGCGCCAGCACCTCGCCGACGAGGTGACTCTGAAGCTCGAGATCCAGAACAAGGACTCGCGGGCGATCCCGACCCTCGCCGTGACGGTGGACGGCTTCACCCAGCGCCGCGACGACGCGACGCTCGCTGAGTCGGAGCGCCCGGTGTGGATCCTGAACACTCCACCTCACAACTCCCGCTCGGCACTCACCAACACCTGGACGGTCGGGCCGGTGCCGGCGGGCCAGACACGCACCCTGAACTGGAACGTGACGGCCGTGCGCGCCGGCACCTACAGCGTCCGCTACCGCGTGGCCGCGGGGCTCGACGGCAAGGCGGTCGCCGAGTCGTTCGACGGCAGCGGCCCGGCGAAGGGAAGCTTCATCGCGCGCGTCTCTCGCGCCCCGCGTCCCCTCGAGGAGGAGCAGTGACGCGCGGCTAGAACGCCCGCTTCACCGGCACCCAAAGTCCTGTGAGCCGGGAAAGCCGTCTCGTCAACGGGTTGCCGCGGCCTCGCGCGGCACGATCGCAAAGCCGTCGATCAGGTCCTCGACCGACGCCTGCGGAGACGCCTCCTGCATCGCGCGCACCCGGCCGTCGAGCGTCGGGCGTTCGGAGCGGTAGTAGATGCCGATGCCCATCGGGTCCGAGAGGGCAGCGGCAAAGGCGGCCGGGCGGCTGGAAGAATCGTGCTCCGCGGGCAGGACTTCGACCGATTCCTTCCACTCCTGCGTCGTGTTGTTGAACGCCGTGCAGGGGCTGAAGGCGTCGATGAAGCTGAAGCCCGGATGGCGGATGCCCTCGACGATCAGCTCCGTCAGCTCCTTGGCGCGGAAGCTCGCGCCCTGCGCGACGTAGGAGCAGTCGGCGGCGATCGCCGTCGCGAGCACGTTCATCGGCTCCTCGAGGTTGCCGAACGGCGTCGACGGTGACTTCTGCTCGTGCAGCGAGGTCGGCGAGACCTGGCCCTTCGTGAGCCCGTAGGTCTGGTTGTTCATGATGATGTAGGTGATGTCGACGTTGCGGCGGGCGGCGTGCGGGAAGTGGCCGCCCCCGATTGCGAAGCCGTCACCGTCGCCACCGACCGCGATCACGTTCAGTTCGGGGCTCGCGAGCTTCACTCCCATGGCGGTGGGCAGCGCGCGCCCGTGCACTCCGTGGAAGCCGTAGGTGGCGACGAACCCGGGAAAGCGGCTCGAGCAGCCGATGCCGGACACGATCACGGTGTTGTCCGGGTCGAGGTCGAGCTCCGCGAACGCGCGGTAGGCCGAGGCCAGCACGCCGAAGTCTCCGCAGCCCGGGCACCAGATCGGCTTCAGGCCGGACTTGAACGAGTTCGCCCTCAGCTTCAGCTCGTCAGCCAATTACCGCCTCCCCCTCCTGTCCCGGCCCCCACACGCCGTGGTCGTCGCCGGGCGGCGTGCCGTCCGTGATGAAGTTGGCGATCTGCGTCGCCGCGAACGGCAGGCCGGTTGCCTTGGTGATCGATTCGACCTCGATGCCCACGTCGGAGCGCACCAGCCTTGCGAACTGGCTGGTCACGTTCAGCTCGGGCACGACGATGCGGTCCATGCCCCGTGTCCACTCGCGAATCCGCTCGACGGGCAGCGGGGCGAGCACGCGGGGGTAGCAGGTCGCCACCATCACCCCGCGGTCGAGGCAGATCTGGGCGGCCTCGATCGCCGCCCCCTCCGTCGAGCCCCAGCCGAGGATCCCGACGTCGGCCTGCGCCGGCCCGAACGTCGTGATGCGGCCCTCATGTGTCGCGAGCGGTTCGAGCTTGCGGAACCGCTTGGCCATCATCGCCGTGTGCAGCTCTGGCTCGTAGCGTGGGTGACCGGCCTCGTCGTGCTCGATCCCGGTCGACACGTATGCGCCCGGACCGCCGGGGATCGTCATCGGGGAGATGCCGTCGTCGCGAATCAGGTACCGCTGGTAGGAAGCGTTTCCGGCCGACCCGTTCAGCGTCACGCGCGAGTCCACCTCCCGTGACCCCGGGTCGGGCCGGGCGATCGTCTCGAGGCGGTGGGACAGAGACTGGTCCGAGAGCACGATCACCGGGACCTGGTACTTCTCCGCCGCGTTGAACGCGTCCACCATGATGTGGAAGCAGTCGTCCACGGACGTGGGCGCCATCACCACGCGCGGCGCCTCGCCGTGCCCCCCGTAGAGCGCATGGTTGAGGTCCGACTGCTCGGTCTTCGTGGGCATGCCGGTCGATGGGCCGGAACGCTGCGCGTCCACGATCACGGCCGGGATCTCGGCCATCCCGGCAAGGCCGACAAGCTCCGCCATGAGAGAGAGGCCCGGGCCCGAGGTGGCGGTCATCGCCTTCTGGCCCGCATACGAGGCGCCCAGCACGGATGCGAGCGCGGCGATCTCGTCCTCGGTCTGGAGCGCGACGCCGCCGAAGCGCGGCAGCCGGGCGGCAAGCCATTCGAGGATGTCGCTGGCAGGCGTGATCGGATAGCCGGCGTAGTAGCGCAGGCCCGCATGCAGGGCGCCGAGGCAGATCGCCTGGTTGCCGGACACGAGCACGCGCTCCTGGTCGGTCGCGCGCGGGGCGTCGAGCCGGTGCGCACCCTCGGGGAGCTCGTCCCGCGCGTGCTCGAAGCCGGCGCGCAGCGAGCGGATGTTGGACTCCCCCACGTCGCCCTTGTGCGCGTAGCGCTTCAGGATCATCTCCTCGATGCGCGCCGTGTCGATGCCGAGCAGCCCACACACGAGGCCCACAGACACCATGTTCTTGCCGCGCCTGTTGCCGCCCGCCTCCTGCGCGATCGCGCCCAGCGCGACCTCGGAGGACCGCGATTCGTACTCGGGTGTGACCCGCACCGACTCGGCGTCGCAGACGAGGTGCCCGTCGGGCGCGAGCTCGTGGTGGTGAAGGTCGAACGCCTCCTGGTTGAAGCAGATCAGCAGATCGACGGAATCGCCCTGCGAGAGCACGGAATCGACGCCGATCCGCACCTGGTACATGCACGGACCACCCTTGATCTCGGCCGGGTACGTGCGGAACGTCAGCGCCCAGTAGCCCGTGCGCGCCGCCCCCGTGGTGAGGATGTCGCCGCTCGAGATCACGCCTTCGCCGGACTCCCCGGCGAGGCGGACGGTTATGTCATCCCGGATCAAGTTCTCCCGCAAATCCAATGCGCCGGGGGCGCCAGCCTCACCCGTCGCCGGCCGCGCTGCGATCCACGGCCGTCCTGCTTGGCCTGATTATAGACGGGGTGTCACCCAAGGATTCCCCAATTTGCTCAGTGTGACGCGGCCGGGGCCTGCCCCGGGCGAGCTGCACGAGGGCCCACAGCGACGCGCGTGGGCGCATGCGGCCGAACTGGAGCGCGCGCGAGTGTTGAGGCGCCGATCAGGCCCGAGCGCGGGCTTCCACTATCCGCAGCGCCTTCAGCCCCAGGCCGAGCCGCTCGCGATCCTCGCTCGCGGCCGGGTCGAGGCCGGTCAGCTCCTTCACGCGCTCGAGCCGGTACGCGACCGTGTGCCGATGCGCGTAGATCGCGCGCGCGGTGGAGTTCATGTTGCAGTCGTTCGCGAGATAGGCCTCGAGCGTCTGGAGCAGGTCGCCCCGGTAATGCTGGTCGTGTCGCACGAGCGGCGCGATCGTGTCCTCGTAGAACGAGCGCACCT
>JBOGZM010000157.1:0-3109 GCA_050697255.1 Solirubrobacterales bacterium | reverse complement strand
CGACGACCTCGCGCGCATCGACGCTGAGGTGCCGGCGGCCGCGGGGGACCGCTACGACCGCATCGGGATGACGACGATCAACCGCTGACGGGCGGCTCAGGGGCGCCGCGCGACGCCGATCACGTGCGGCTCGACGACCGTCATCAGCGGGCCGGGCTTGAACGGGAAGCGCCTGCACCGCTCGATCCGAAAGCCGGCCGCCTCGATCGCTCCGGGGGTGTCGCGGTTGGGGTGGCACCCACCGGCGCAGAAATGCCACACGCGCTCGATGCGGTTTTGCCGCCGGGCGACCTTCGGGTCATCCGCGAGCACGTGCTCGTAGAAGCGCAGCTCACCGCCGGGCTTCAGGACCCGTCCGATCTCCGCCAGCGCCCGCGACTGGTCGGGGACCGAGCACAGCACGAGTGACGTGACGGCCGCGTCGAAGCTGCCGCCCTCGGACGGCAGCGCGTCGGCGAGCCCGTCCACCACCGAGACCGGGACCGGAGCCTCGACGGCCGCCTCGGCGGCCTTGTCGCGCAGGTATGCCTCCGGCTCGACCGCGACCACCTCGGTCACCTCCGGCGGGTAGTTGGCGAAGTTGATTCCGTTCCCGGCGCCCACCTCGATCACTCGCCCCGACAGCCCGGCCAGCAGCTCCCGGCGATGGTCGGCCTGCTGGGGGTCCGCCTTGCGCACGAGGCGGTCGAACAGGCGCGCGAAGATCGGGTGATGGACGGTACCGGCGCTCATGACGCGCCAGGCTACCCGCTGCGCGGGGCGGCCTGTGTGACGGTTGCCGTGCAGCCCGCCACAGATGCGCCGCAGCAGGAGCAGAGCGTCTGCACGAACGCGTGCTCCGATGGGGTGAGTTCCCGGCTCGCGGGGCGCAGGAGCTGGACGGTGCGGCTCATCGGGTCGGCCCCCCGGACGTGGAGCTCCTCCAGCTCACCCCGTTCGAGCTCCTCCGCGACGACCAGGCGGGACACGAAGGCGACCCCGAGCCCGGCCCGCACGGCGCGCTTGATCGCCTCGTTCGAGTCCAGCTCCCAGCGGCGTGCCGGGCGGTAGCCGACGCGCCCCAGGTAGCGATCCGCCACCAGCCGCGTGCTCGATCCGGGCTCGCGTATGAGCAGAGTGTGCGACGCCAGCTCGCGCAGGGAGGCCCGGCCGCCGGCGACCCGCAGCGCGCCGGGCGCGCAGATCCCGATCACCTCGTCGTTCAGGAACGGCTCGGCCACCACCTCGGCCGGCAGATCGATCTCGCCCGCCAGGCCGAGCGATACGTCGCGGTGAGCGACCCGCTCCGCCACCCAGGCGCTCGGGCCGATCACGACCTCCACCTCGACGCCGGGATGCCGGTCGGCAAAGCACCGCAGGATCGTGGGCAGGACGTAGGTGCCCGGCGTCGTCGAGGCCGCGAGCGCCAGCGTGCCGCGCTCCGCGTCGCGCAGCGCCCGCAACTGCTCTCCCATCGCGTCGAGCTCGTCCAGCATTCGCAGGGCGTGGGCGGCGACCACCTCACCGGCAGGGGTCAGCCGGCTGGCGCGGCCGTCGCGCTCCACGAGCCGCTCGCCGAGCGCCGTCTCAACCGTCTTCAGGTGCTTGGACGCAGACGGCTGGCTGACGCCGCAGGCGTCCGCGGCCCCCGAGACGGAGCCACGGCGGCCGACCTCGACCAGCAGGCGCAGCCGCATCGGGTCGAGCCCGTCAGCTATTCCAGATGTGAAAGTCATCTATGCGAAAGGTGCCCTTGGAGAATAGGAGTGAAAGGCGTAGCCTGCAAGGCACATGCTCCTGCGGCGCTTCCTCGTCGAAGACACCGGCTGCGCGTCGTACCTGTTCGGCTGCACGTCACGCGGCGAGCTGGGGGTGGTGGACCCGCACCTCGATCTCGTGGACGCCTATCTCGAGGCCGCCGCCAAGGCCGGTTCGCGCATCGCACAGGTCTTCGACACGCACGTGCACGCCGACCATCCCAGCGGCGCGCGCGAGCTGGCGCGGCGCGCGGGCGCGGCGCTGCGGCTGCCGGAGGGTGCGCCGGTCGACTTCGAGCACGAGCCGCTGCGCGACCGCGAGGTGGTGGTGCTCGGGAACACGCGGGCACGGGTCCTGTCGACTCCCGGGCATGCCTGGGCGCACGCGTGCCTGCTAGTGACCGACAGGCGCCGGGGCGATGACCCATGGGTCCTGTTCAGCGGCGACACGCTGCTGGTCGGATCGGTGGGACGGCCCGACCTGCACGGCGAGGAGCGTGAACTGGCGGTGGCGCTGTGGCGCTCGCTCCGCGAGCGCCTGCTCGTGCTTCCCGACTGGGTCGAGCTCCAGCCCGGCCACGTCGGCGGCTCGGCCTGCGGCGCCGGCATCAGCTCGAACCCCGGCTCCACGATCGGCTTCGAGCGCCGCAACAACGACCTGCTGGCCGCACCCGACGAGGGCGCATTCGCGCAGCGGGTACTGGCCGAGCTCGGCGAAGCGCCGGCGGAGTTCCGCGCGACATATGAGGAAAACCGGCGCGGACGCGCCACCCGAGAGAGGAGAGTCGCATGAAGACCGAACCGCCCATCGACGTCGGCCTCCTGCGGGAGGAGATCCAGAAGACCTACACGTCGGTCTCCGAGGACCAGGACCGCGACTTCGTCTTCCCCACCGGGCGCGCATGGGCGCGCGACCTCGGCTATCCGGCGCAGGAGCTGGCGCGCGTGCCCGACGAGACCGTTGACAGCTTCGCGGGCGTCGCGAACCCCTTCAGCCTCGGGCGCATAGAGGCGGGCGAAACCGTGCTCGACCTCGGTTGCGGCGCGGGCACGGACCTGCTGATCGCGGCCCAGATGGCAGGTCCCGACGGTCGCGCGGTCGGGATCGACATGACCGCCGCGATGACCGACCGGGCCCGCGAGAGCGCGCGCGAGATGGGGCTCGCGAACGTCGAGTTGCGCGAGGGCCTGATCGAGGATCTGCCGTTCCCCGACGAGTCGGTCGACGTCGTGATCTCGAACGGCGTGATCGACCTCGTGCCCGACAAGGACGCGGTCTTCTCAGAGATCAAGCGCGTGTTGAGGCCGGGTGGCAGGCTGCAGATCGCCGACGTCGTGATCCACAGGGAGGTGTCCGAGGAGGGGAAGCGGGA
>JBOGZM010000156.1:0-2722 GCA_050697255.1 Solirubrobacterales bacterium | reverse complement strand
CCCCGAGCCCGCTCCCGGAGCATCGCCGGCGGAGGGGCCGGGGGCCGAGCCGGTGACCCGCACGATGCGCGTGTCGTCGGTGGCCTTGCCGTCGTCGTCCGACACCCGCACCGTGGCGGTCACGCTGCCGGGCGCGTCGTAGGCCCTCTGCGTCACGGGATTCGACCCTGTGTCGCGCTCGTAGGTGCCGTCGCCGTCGAGGTCCCACTCGTGCTTCACGATCGAGCCGTCGGCGTCGCGCGAGCCCGACGCGTCGAACGTGACGCTCTCCCCCGTCCGGGGCGATGCCGTGGAGGCGGCGAGCGACGCCGCCGGGCCGCCCGGCTGCTGGTTGGAGAACTCGATCGGGACCCGTATCAGGTCGCGGTCCCAATCCATCCAGCAGGTTCCGTTGTCGTAGGCGACGTTGAAGTGGGTGAAGAACAGGTACGGGCGCTGGCCCGTGGTCTCGAAGTTGCGCGACTGGCTCTCGGGGTCGAGCAGCGAGGGGTACATGATGTAGTCGGGCTCACCGCACGTGTGGGTCCAGGGAAACTCGGCCAGGGCCATCAGCGTCCCCTGACTCCAGTTGATCAGGTCGTCGGAGGTGTAGGTGTAGAAGCCCCAGGGGTCCGATCCTCCGCCGCCGGCGCGCACCAGCAGCCACTTCTTGAAGTAGGTGCTCCAGGTGAGGGTCTCGGAGCCCGTCTGGATGGTCTGGGAGCCCACCGGCGCGCACGCGTGCTGCGCCGGGTCGGTGATGTCGTTCACGTAGGGATCGAGGAACCGGACCGTGAAGCCCGAGCCGCTCCACGCCCTCCACGACTTCGGGTCGGACAGGTCCTGCGTGCGCCACAGGCAGGCTCCCTTCGGCTGCGCGCCGTAGGGCTGGACGTGCACGATCGTGTAGTAGTAGCCGTCCTTGCCGCGGACGATGTTGCTGGGGCTGAAGAAGCCGATCGGGCCGATGCCGGGCGCGTACCGATACGCAGGCCCGGCGAGGTAGTGCGTGGGCGGAGCGGAGTTCGAGAAGGTCGCGCCGCCGTCCGCGGAGCTCACCAGCACGATCATGTTGTACCAGCACTTCTGCTGGCTGGGCCAATCCTCGCCGGGCTCGACGCAGTAGCCGCCGGGCTCGAACTTCCACCCCTGGTACTCCATGTGGCTGAGGCTGTACACGTTCCTGCCGTCCCGGGTGTAGGGCGAGGAGAGCCACTTGTAGTAGTCCCAATGCGACACGTTCGAGTCATACGTGGACGTCATGACCGGGGCGCACTGGTGGACGACCGTGGCGAGCGTGTTGCCGAGCTTCCTGCGCGCGGCGTGATGCGAGGCGATCAGGTTCACCTGCTCGTTGAAGTCGCGGAATGCGCGCGCCGGCTGATCGGGGATGTCGTCCTTGATGCCGCACCTGTCCTCGCTCCAGTCGAACACCCTTACGTCGGGGCCGGTTGCGCTCGCGTAGGGCTCGTTGAGGTCGTACCAGAGCTGGGCCTGCGCTCCGGCCGGGAACAGGAGCGCGGCGAGGACGAGGACGACCGGTAGCGCCCACGACGCGCGGCCTGCCATCCACGCATTCTCCAAACTGACGCGCCTCCCCAAAGGCTCGGCGACGGACACGGTGACCAGCGGGGTGCGGCCACCGCCTTTCAGCTTAGCGAGCCCCGGGTGAGTTGGGCCCGGGTTCCCGACCGGGCGCCCCGTGCCCCAGGGGGTCCTAGGCCGGGTCCTGGCCGGCTGGCAGCTGGTCCTGCCAATGGCCGAGCGGGACTCGAAAGCGCGGCGGGTCCTCCCGCACCTCCGGGACGCCCACGCAGGCGATCACGTCCTGCGCTCCCCAGCGGCCCTCGAGGTATGCGAGCAGTTGCAGGCCGGTCCGCTGCTCGATCAGGGAGCAGACCCACGAGGGAGCCGCGAGCGAGATACCGAAGTTGCGTGGCAGCGACAGGGACTCGCGAAAGTCGTCGGGGAGCTGGTAGTCCGCGTAGCCGAATCCGGTGTCGGCGTAGCTGCGCAGGATCGCCTCACGTCCTTCGTCGGAGTCCAGGTACAGCTGCGCGAATTCCGGGTCCCGGAGCCTGGGGGCGATGCAGCGCCCGGAGGCGCTGAACAACAGGACTCCCCCGGGCATCAGGGCGGACTCGAACAGCTCCAGGAACTCCTCCCACCGCGGCCCGTCCATGTGTGTCAGCAGCGAGCCGCACCAGATCAGGTCGAACATGTCGCCGAGCTCGATCTCCTGCGGGCGCTCGTGGCCGTAGACCGGCTTCGCATCGAAAGCCCGCGCGCAGAAGTCGACGCCGTCACGGTCTATGTCGCAGGCCGTCAGCCGAGCGTCCGGATACTCCGCTCTCAGGATTCTCGACACGCGACCGTGCCCGGACGGGAGGTCGAGGATGCTGCTCACCGTCTCCTTCTGCGCCAGCAGCAGCGCCAGCCTGATGCAGTCGAGCGCCGTCCAGCCGAGCGCGTGGTAGTTGACCGGGTTGGGGTCCGTGTTGAACATGTGGTCTCGGGGGGAGATCGCCATGTTGACCCCGCCCGCGTAGCGCTCCAGGCGCGCCAAGCAGTCGGCGGTCGCCGAGGTGAGCGGCTCCGCTCGGGTCTCTGTGCCTGGCAGGTCGGGCATCAGGTGCAGGTGCTGTGCGTCCCTGAGTTGCTGCCGCGCAGTCTATGCGGGCGGCGGCCGCTACCGGCCGCGTGCCCGCCTGAGCGTCAGCACGCGTCTGGACGTCTGGCGCGC
>JBOGZM010000155.1:0-10994 GCA_050697255.1 Solirubrobacterales bacterium | reverse complement strand
GCCTGGAGCAGCGCATCAATGGCGCCGTCGCCGGTCCCCTCGCCCTTTACGGCCTCGCCGGCGGGGGTCGTGACCTCAACCTTCGCCAGCGGCGGCTTGCCGGACTCGTCGTGCAGCTCGAAGCGGGCGAGGTTGTAGGCCTCGGCCTGCTCGCGGATCTCGTCGGAGACGATCGCCTCCAGGTCCAGCGCGGTGACGTGCTTCTTGCGGTCCGCAACCTCCTTGAAGCGCTTGAAGGCGGTGTTCAGCGCCTGGCCGTCGATCCGCACGCCCAGCTCCTCGAGCGCGTTGCGCAGCGCGTGGCGGCCAGAGTGCTTTCCCAGCACGATCGAGTTGGTCTGGAGGCCGATCGTGGTCGCGTCCATGATCTCGTAGGTGGTGCGGTCCTTCAGCACGCCGTCCTGGTGGATGCCGGCTTCGTGCGCGAATGCGTTGCGGCCCACGATCGCCTTGTTGGGCTGCACCGGGTAGCCGGTCAGCCGCGAGACCAGCCGGCTGGTGCGCGCGATCTCTCGCGTCTCGACCTGCGTGTCGAGCCCGACGCTCGAGCGCCGCGTCCGCAGCAGCATCACGATCTCCTCCAGCGACGCGTTGCCGGCACGCTCGCCGATGCCGTTCACAGCGCACTCGACCTGCCGGGCGCCGGCACGCAGCCCGGCGAACGAGTTCGCGACGGCCATGCCCAGGTCGTCGTGGCAGTGGACCGACACCACGACGTCCTTCAGCTCCGGGACCAGCCGGTACAGGTCGTGGAAGATCTGCTCGTACTCGTGCGGCATCGTGTAACCAACGGTGTCGGGGATGTTGATCGTGGTCGCGCCCTCCTCGATCGCCACCTTCACCACCTCGGCCATGAACTCCACGTCGGAGCGGCTGCCGTCCTCGGGCGAGAACTCGACGTCGTCGCAGTACTCCTTCGCGTGGGCGACCGCGGCCCGCGCCTGGCCGATCACGTCCTCGCGCGTGGTCTGCAGCTTGCGCTCGATGTGGATGTCCGACGTCGCGATGAAGGTGTGGATCCGGGGCCGCTCGGCGTGCTTGATCGCGTTCCAGGCGGCGTCGATGTCCTGCGCGGACGTGCGTGCCAGGCCACAGATCACCGGCCCCTCGACCGCCTTCGCGATCGCCGTCACGGCCTCGAAGTCGCCGGGCGAGGTGATCGGGAAGCCGGCCTCGATGATGTCCACGCCCAGGCGTGCGAGCTGGTGCGCGATCTCCAGCTTCTCCTGCACGTTCAGGGAGATGCCGGGCGACTGCTCGCCGTCGCGCAGCGTGGTGTCGAAGATGTGGACGCGGTCCACGTGCTTGCCGTTCGTATGGGAGCCCTGAGTGGGCGTCATCGTCTTGCCTCCTTCTCCTGGTCTGCGGCTATTCCTGTTGCGCTGTGCGGGCCCCGGCCCGCGGCTTGCCTATTCCCCCCGCAGGGGGAGGAGAAGAAGGAGAAGGCCGAGCACAAGCGGCAGGAGCAGGGTGCTCCGGGTGTGATCGACGTTGCGCGAAGGAGCCTTCATCGAGTTCGGATGCTACCACCAGCGGCCTGCTGCGCACACCGGATCCCGTAGCTTTAGGGCATGGCGCGAACGCCGGACTTCACTCCGCCACAGGAGCTCTTTCCCCATCGCCTGAACTACGCCGAGGTGGCGCGGAACCTCTTCGAGCTGGTCAAGGACCTCTGTGAGATCACCCCCAGTGACCGTGTGCTCGACGTCGGGTGCGGAGCGGGACGGCTCGCCGGTCCCCTGACCGGGTTCCTCGGCCCCAGCGGGAGCTACGAGGGTTTCGACGCCAGCGCAGAGCGCATCGACTGGTGCAACGAGAACATCGCGCCGCATCATCCAGGCTTCCGGTTCACCGTGGCCGAGGTCTACAGCGGCCAGTACAACCCGACCGCGGACACCAGGGCCAGCGAGTTCACCTTTCCCCACGCAGACGGCGAGTTCGACGTGGTGCTGCTGTCGTCCGTCTTCACCCACATGCTGCCCGAGGACGTATCGCATTACCTGGAGGAGGTCGGGCGCGTGATGAAGCCGGGGGCCCGCAGCATGATCACCTGGTTCCTCCTCAACGACGAGGTGGAGCGGCTGCTCTCAGAGCAGAAGGACCGCCGCCACGATCCCGCGTCGAACGCGCACGACGCGCTGCTCTCGCACGACTTCGGGATCTATCGCACCACGAACCCGCGGGTGCCCGAGCACGTGATCGCCTACTACGAGCCCTGGGTACGCGAGGCCTATTCCCGCAGCGGGCTCGAGATCGTGGAGCCGGTCCACCACGGCGCCTGGGCGGGGCGCACGGACGCGCTCCACAACCAGGACGTGGTCCTTGCGCGCCGCCCGGCGTAGTTGGGGGGCGAACCCGGCTTGGTGGACCACTTTGGTGGGTCATAGACCCCCAAAGCGGTCCAGGATCTAGCCCAGCAGGCCCTCGACCAGCGCCGGCATCTCGCGCGCCATGCGGGAGCGCGGCACGACGAGGTCGAACCCCGCCTCCTCGGCGCGGCGCCGGGTCTCGACGTCCACGTGCGAGTAGAAGCCGAGTGTCGGCGCGCCGGTCGGCAGGCCCGCCCCCCAGTCGGTGTTGTCGAGGTCCACGATCACGACCTCCGGGTCGTTCGGCATCGGGCCCTCGACCCACGAGACGATCGTCACGTCATGACCCGCAGCACGCAGCGTGCCGTCGATCTTCGACGCGAAGAAGAGGTCGGGCGCGATCGCGAGGACACGCGCCACGGCAGCTCAGAGGGTGACCGCTCGCCCGTCGAGAAAGCCCTCGAACGAGCAGATCTCGCGGATCACCTCGTCCGGGACCGGGGAGTCCACCGTCACGACCATCACCGCGTGGCGTCCGCTGCCTCCGCCGGCGGGGCTGTCGGGCTCGTGGTCGGGCTCACGCCCGACGGCGGTGGAGGCGACGTTGATGCCGTGCTCGCCGAGCACGGTGCCGATCTTGCCGATCATCCCCGGCACGTCCGAGTAGCGGAACACCGCCAGGTGCCGCATCAGCTCGATGTTGAAGCTCTGCCCGTAGGCCGAGACGAGGTGGGGACGGTGCCGTGGGCCGATGGTCGTCCCCGCGACCTCGACGCGCTGCCCGTCCGCGACGGTCGCGACCGAAACGAGGTTGGCGTAGTCGCGGGACTCGCTCTCCTTCAGCTCACTGACCCGGATGCCGCGCTCCTCCGCGATCGCCGGCGCGTTCACGAAGTTCACGTTCTCGGCCACGCCCGAGAAGGCGCCGTTCAGGACCGCCACCGTCAGCAGGCGCGTGTCGAAGTCGGCCAGATGGCCGCGGTAGGAGATCTCGAGCCGGTCGACCGAGCCCGACTGGGCAAGCGCCATCACGAGCCGCCCGAGCTGCCCCGACACGGTCAGGTACGGCTCCAGCACCGCCATGTCCTCGCTGTGGACCTTCGGGATGTTGACGGCGTTCGAGACCAGGTCCCCGTTCAGCGCCGCAACGACCTGCTCGGCGGTGATCACGCCGGCGCGGTCCTGTGCCTCGGCCGTCGAGGCGCCCAGGTGCGGCGTGACGACGACGTTCTCGTGCGCGAAGATCGGGTGGTCGGTGACCGGCTCGCCCGGGAACACGTCGAGGCTCGCGCCCCCCACCTTGCCGGACTCGAGCGCGTCCTCGAGCGCCGTCAGGTCGACCAGCTCGCCGCGCGCGCAGTTGACGATGCGCACCCCGTCCTTCATGCGCGCGAACGCTTCGGCGTTCACGTAGTTCACGGTCTCATCCGTCTTCGGCAGGTGGATCGTGATGAAGTCCGCTCCCTCGTACAGGGCCTCTGGGCTCTCGGCCGGCTCCACCCCAAGCTCGCGATAGCGCTCGGCGGCCACGAAGGGGTCGTATGCGGTCACCACCATGCCAAAGCTCTTCGCCCGCTCGGCGACGAGCTGCCCGATCCGCCCGAAGCCCAGGATCCCGAGCGTCTTCTCGAACACCTCGACGCCGCCGAACCGGCTGCGTTCCCATTTCCCGCCCTTCAGCGATGCGTGCGCCTGGGGGATGTTGCGCGCCTGCGCGAGCAGCATCGCGATCGTGTGCTCCGCGGCGGCGACGATGTTCGACTCGGGCGCGTTCGCGACGATGATTCCGCGCTTGGTGGCGGCCGGCACGTCGACGTTGTCGACTCCGATTCCCGCCCGGCCAATCACCTTCAGGCGGCCGGCGCGCTCGATCAGGGCGGCGTCCATCGTCGTGGCGGAGCGGATCACGATCGCGTCGTACTCACCGATCGCCCCCGGGAGCTCCTCGGCGGGCATGTCGGTGCGGACGTCGACGTCGAAGTGCCGGCGCAGGAGGTCCACGCCGGCATCGGCGATCTTCTCCTTCACCAGGACGCGGTAGCCGTTCTCGCTCATCGGCCTCGGAGTGCTCAGCCGACCGGCTGGGCCGCGCTCACGCCCGCGCGCGCGAGGACCTGTTGCGCGCGTGACACCCCGGCGCCGAAGGAGAGGTCGAAGCCGAGCTCGTCCAGCGCCAGCTCCAGGCCCGCGATCGAGGTCAGGATGTCGAACGCGCCGTAGTAGCCGCAGTGCGCGATCCGCACGATCCGTCCCTTCAGGTGGCCCTGGCCACCGGCGATCGTGATGCCGTAGCGATCCCGCATCAGCTTGGGGATCGCGGCGCCGTCGATGCCCTCCGGCGTCTGCGCCACCGTCACGACGTTGGCGTTCTCGTCCTCGGGGCCGAACAGCTCGAGGCCGATGCCCTTCACGGCCTCGCGCGCCGCGCGCCCGAGCACCGCGTGGCGTTCGAACACCGCCGGCAGCGTCTCCTCCTCGATCATGCCGAGCGCCACGTCGAGCGCCCGGACGAGGGTGACCGCCGGCGTGAAGGGGCTGTCCGGCGGGTCCTTGCGCTGGCCCTTCAGCGTCCGGTCCCAGTCGAAGTAGTAGTTGCCGGCCCCCCGGCCGCGGGCACTGGCCGCGACGTCGAGGGCGCGCTGCGACACCGAAGCGAACGCCAGGCCGGGCGGTGACATGAGCGCCTTCTGCGAGCCGGACACGACGACGTCCACGCCCCACTCGTCGGCCGGGAGGTCGACCACCCCGAGGCCGGAGACGGCGTCGAACACGCTCACCGCGCCATGCTCGGCCGCGACGTCGGCGAGCGCGCGCACGTCGTTCAGGACGCCGGTCGACGTCTCGGACTGGGTCGTGAACAGGGCCTTCACGGCTCCCCCCCGCTCCGCCAGGGCTCGCTCGACCTGCGCCGGGTCCACCTTCTCGCCCCACTCGAACGCGAGGTGCACGGTCTCGGCGCCGTAGGCGTCGCACAGCTCCGCCCAGCGCTGCCCGAACTTGCCACAGGACGCCACCACCGCGACGTCGCCCGGCGCGATCAGGTTCGCGACCGCCGACTCGAGCGCGCCGGTGCCGGAGGCCGCGAACGTGAGCACCTCGTTCTGCGTCTGGAACACCATCAGGAGCCGCTCGAGCACCCGCGCGTAGATCTTCACGAACGCGGGCGCGCGGTGATACAGGATCGGCTCGGCCATCACCTGCGAGACCGCCGGCGGCAGGGGCGTGGGCCCCGCGGTCATCAGATATTGCTTGGAATAGACGTTGGCCATGGGGGCGCCAACCTTAGCGAAGGGCTCGGGTCGGCCGACGGAGCGGTTCGTTCCCTACTTCAAGCTGAATGGCGGGTACTTGTCCGTCATCAGCCAGTGCGAGTAGGCCTGCACCCGGTTCAGCCACCGCACCGTCCCCACGACGAAGTCGAACAGCCCGCGGGGATACCGGCCCGTGAACAGGATCGCGAAGAAGGCGATGAACACGCACACATATGCCGCCAGCAGCAGGAACGCGAGCACGATGTAGTGCGGGTTCGCCAGCAGCCATTTGACGAAGATCAGCCAGCGTGAAAGGTCCTCGCGGTACTCGACCTCGAGCGTCAGCGGGTACTCCCCCGACTCCCCCGAGAAGGGTGGGTATTCGTCTCGCAGGAGCAGCAGCGCGTACGCGGAGGTGTTCGAGGTCCAGCGGTAGATCTGGACCGTGAAGTCGAACAGGCCCCGGGGCCACTTCTTCGTGAACAGGATCGCGAAGAAGGCGATGAACTGCAGCACCCCGGCGACGGCCAGCAGCAGGTACACGATGATGAAGTGCGGAATCGCCAGCAGCCACTTGACGAAGATCTTCCAGCGCGACAGGCGCTCCGGGTACTCGACGTCGAAGCGCACCGGGTAGCCGCTCGGCGGCGCCGGCGGAGGCGGCGTGGCTGGCGGGGGCGGCGTGGCTGCTTCCATCGAGACCTCTCCTTCGCGAGGTTGACCAGTGGGCGCGAGGCTATCGCGCCGGGCGGCCGTTGCGAGCCCGCCAGGCCTCCACCATCTCGATGCGCTGCATCGCGGTCGGGTGGGTGTCGAAGAACAGGAATGCCCACCCGGGCGGATCGGGGTCCTGCAGCGAGGTCTCCGCCAGCTCCGTGTGAAGCTCCCTGGCGGCCCGCGGATCGCGCGCGGTTTCCAGCGCCACCCAGTCGGCCTCGGCCTCCAGGCGACGGCTGACCGCGTTCTGCGCCGGGCTGACCGCGATCTGCAGAGAGACGGCGACCAGCAGCGCCAGCGGCACCGCGCGCGCCTCGTACATCCCGCCCCGGCGGCGAGTCGCCACCGCAAGCAGCCACGCCGTCGGCAGCGCCACGAGCGCGAACCAGCCGCTCAGCTTCCAGAGGTGGTCACGCGAGTGGTGGGCCAGCTCGTGCGCGATCACGACCCGCACCTCGCGGTCGCTGAAGGGGCTCTCCAGCAGCGTGTTCCACAGGATCACCCGCCGGGTCGGGCCGAGGCCGATCGCGAAGGCGTTCGGCTCGTCGGTGAACTCGTCGACGTCCTCGACCCGCACCGGGATGTCGTCGACGCCCTGCTCCCGCGCGAGCTGCTTGGCCTGCGCGGCGAGCCGGTCGTCACGGAGGGGCCCCACGCCCTCCAGCAGGAAGGGCGCCACGAAGGAGAACAGGAGCCCGAGGCTCACGAACACCGCCGCACCGGGGATCCACCACCACCGGCGCAGGGGGCGCGCGAGCGCCATCACCACCAGGATCGCCACGCACACGAAGAGGAACACTCCCCCCAGCGCGAACCAGCTCGACACCACCCACTCTACGTATCCGACCTCGGACACGTCGTGGCGGCGGTCCCACCACAGCTGGGCCAGGCCGAAGGGCAGCTCCGCAAGCCATACGAAGGCGAACCCGAGCATCGCGAGCAGCATGCCGGTGCCGATGCGGCCGGCCGCCGACTCGCGTGTGAAGCGCTCCCCGTGGCGGGCGTAGAGGAGGAGCACGCCCAGCAGCACGAGTACCGACAGCACCGCGTTGATCCGCGTGAACGCCTCGTAGTCCCGCGCCTCCTCGAGCTGGTCGTGCTCGAAGTAGGCTCCGGGGTCGAGGTCCGGGAGCGTCAGGTCGTCGGGGACCTCGCTCGGCCACAGCAGCGGGGCGCCCACGACCCAGGCGGCGGCGAACAGCACCGCCGGCACGATCCACTTCAGGTGCCGCGTCAGGTCGGCTGGGGTGTCTGAGGGGCCTGGGGGATCTCGGGTCGGAGCTCCATCTGCCCGCCGGCGGAGGGACCGCTGTACGGATAGTGGTCGGTGAGCAGGTAGACGTACCCGAACACCTGGGCCGAGTAGCGGAGGTAGAAGGCGCCGAGATTCCTCAAGCCGCGCGGCACGTGTCCGCGGACGAGGGCGTAGAACCAGCTCAGGATCGCCGCCAGGTAGGCGGCGGTGCCGAGCGCCCCGACGACCATGAAGGCCGGGAAGCCAAGGATCAGCCGGAAGGCGGTTCTCCAGCGGTTCTGGCGCTCGGGCGCCGGCGTCTCGACCTCGACGGGATACCTCCCGGGCTGTCCCGTGAAGCCCGGGAACGGGTTCGCGACGAGCTGGACGTACGCGTAGACGTGGGTCTGGTAACGCACCAGCGCCGCCAGGAACCGGTGCAGCGAGGCCGCGGGGTGACCGCGGAAGAGCGTCACGAACCAGTTGACGATCACGCCGAAGAAGGCTGCGATCCCCCACAGCGTGAGCCATACGAAGTGCGGGACCGCGAGCAGGAGCCGGAAGAAGACCGTCAACCTCGACCGCCGGAGATCGTCGTCGGTGAAGTGCAGCCGGATCGGGTCGCTGCGGTACACGTTGGCCGACTCGTACACCGCCGGGTCGCTGTTCGGATAGCGGTCGGTGAGCAGGAGCAGATATCCGATCGTCTGCGCCGAGTAGCCGATCGAGTAGGCGGCCAGGTCGCGAAAGCCCTGGGGCATGCGTCCCGTGAACACGCACGCGAACCACGCCAGGAACGCGACCGTGGCGACGACGCCGCCGGACGTGCCGATGCTGGCGCCGACCGTCGTCGTACCGAACCCGAGCAGCGTGTCGGCCAGCAGGATGGCGGGGAACGCGAGGATCAGCCGGAACCCGGTCACCCAGCGGTTCTGCTGGGAGGGCGGGTCGACTTGGACGTCGATCGGATAGCCCGGCCGCCCGGTGAAGTCCGGGTACGGGTTCGCGGCCATCGACAGGTAGGCCACGAGGTGGCTGACATAGCGCACGTACGCACTCAGGAAGTCGTGAAACATCTTCGGCGGGGTGCCGGAGATCAGGGTCGCGATCCAGCTCGCGACCGCCACCAGCGACGCGATCGAGAACCACCCCGCGGCCCAGATGTAGTGCGGGATCGCGAGCAGCAGCCTGAACGCGACCGTCAGCCGGGAGCGCTGCAGCTCCGGGTCGCGCACGCTCAGCCTGATCGCGCGATCAGTCATGTGAGCGCGAGCCTATCGGCACGCCCGGCCGGTCAGTCCTGGCGGATCCAGGGCATCATCGAGCGCAGGTCGCCTCCGACCTTCTCCACCTCGTGCCCCTGCTGCTCCTCGCGCAGGCGCTGGAAGTTCTCCTGGCCGGCGCGGTTCTCGGCGATCCACTCGCGCGCGAAGTCGCCCGACTGGATGTCGGCCAGAACCTGCTTCATCGCGGCCCGGACCTCGGGCCCGATCACCTTGCTGCCGCGGGTCAGATCGCCGTACTCGGCCGTGTTCGAGATCGAGTCCCGCATGCCGGTGATGCCCTTTTCGTACATCAGGTCGACAATCAGCTTCAGCTCGTGGAGGCACTCGAAGTACGCGAGCCGCGGGTCGTAGCCGGCCTCGACCAGCGTCTCGAACCCGGCGCGCACGAGCTCCGTGGCGCCACCGCAGAGGACGGACTGCTCGCCGAACAGATCGGTCTCGGCCTCGTCCTTGAAGGTCGTCTCGATCACCCCGGCGCGCATGCACCCGATGCCCTTCGCATAGGCGAGCGCGAGATCGCGCGCGGTCCCCGTCGCGTCCTGGTGGACGGCGACCAGCCCCGGAACGCCGCGCCCCTCTGTGAACTGGCGCCGGACGAGGTGGCCCGGGCCCTTCGGGGCAACCATCGCCACGTCGACCTCGGGCAATGGGTCGACCTGGCCGAAGTGGATCGTGAAGCCGTGCGCGAAGAGCAGCAGGTTGCCGGCCGCGATGCCGTCCCGGATCTCCTGCTCCCACACCTCGGCCTGCTTCTCGTCCGGGAGCAGCACCATCACGACGTCGCCCGCGCTGGCGGCGTCGGCCACGCCGAGCACCCGCACGCCGTCCCGCTCGGCGTCCGCCCGGCTGGCCGAGTCGGGCCGCAGGCCGACCACGACCTCGACGCCGGAGTCCTTCAGGTTCAGCGCGTGGGCGTGGCCCTGGGAGCCGTAGCCCAGCACCGCGACCGTCTTGCCCTCGAGGAGCCCGAGGTCGGCGTCGTTTTCGTAGAGGACGTCGGACATGGGGCCGTGCATATTAGGGGCGAAACGCTTGCGACTCCGCGCAGGTCCGTGACGAAGTTATCCACGTGGGCTACTTGATGCACGCATGTCGTGCACAATGTCGCTCACGTCCGGCGCGGCTGCTGGATCGCCCACGTCAGGTGGCGGCTATTCGAGTCTGTCGCGCTGGAGCTTGCCCTGTGCGTTACGTGGCAGTTCACGCGCAAACGAGACGGACTTCGGCACCTTATGGGGTGCCAGTCGTTCGCGGCAGAACCCGCGCAGCTCGTCCTCGCTCAGCTCGCTGCCGTCAACGACCACGACCGTCGCCACGACGGCCTGCTGCCACTCCGGGTCCTCGCGGCCGTGCACCGCCGCGTCGGCGACCGCCGGGTGCTCCAGCAGCACCTGCTCGATCTCCGCTGGAGCGACGTTCTTCCCGCCGGTGACGATCGTCTCGTTCGCGCGGCCGAGCACGTAGAGGTAGCCCTCCTCGTCGAGGCGCCCGAGATCGCTGGTGTGGAGCCAGCCGTCCTCGCCCACCTCGCCGGCGGCGACGCTGGGCCCGCGGACGCAGATCAGGCCGTCCTCGTCGATCCGGATCTCCGTCGTGAGGATCGGCGGTCCGGCCGAGCCCGGCCGCTCCCCGACCTCGCCCGGCGGCATCGTCGCCACCTGCGACGCGCACTCGGTCAACCCGTAGGTCGGGGCCACCCGCACGCCGGCATCGAGCGCGCGCTCGAGCAGCGGCTGCGCCAGCGGCCCACCACCGAGCAGCGCGCAACGCAGGCGCTCCAGCGGCACGCCGGCGTCCAGGAGCCGGGTCAGCATCGTCGGGACCAGGGACGCGATCGTGGCGCGGTGCTCGACAATCGCCGCGCCCACCGCCTCGACGTCGAAGGGCTCCAGCTCGACCGCGATCCGGTACAGCGCGCCGCGCACGAGGATCGCGAAGCCACCGATGTGGTGGAGCGGCATGCAGCAGAGCCACCGGTCCGAGGGCGACACGCCGATCCGGACACCGGAGCCGACCGCGTTCCAGAGGTGGTTCCCATACGTGAGCGTGACCGCCTTGGGCCGGCCGCTCGTTCCGGATGTGTGGATGACGCAGTTCGCCGCGTCGGCCTCGAACGAGTCCCCGAGCGGCGCGTCCACCTGTTCGGGGGCCGCGAGCACGTCGGCCGGTTCGCGCACCACGAGCCGCGGTTCCAGTC